>CAYRPL010000012.1:0-17432 GCA_964426045.1 uncultured Alistipes sp.
GCCGCGAGGATATCGTGGTAGTTGTGGGTGGTGTAATTCCCGCACAGGATTACGATGCACTCTATCGTGACGGTGCCGCTGCCATCTTCGGCCCCGGTACTCCGATCGCAACCGCCGCCATCAAGATTATGGAGATTCTGCTCGAGGAGTAATCCCCCGAAGAGTCAATAGCAAAGGAGCGAACCCCAAATGGTTCGCTCCTTTTTAATTAAGAATAATTATTAGAGATTTCCCCTTCCTACTTCATAATCCTAACATTCTCGGTCATTCGAATATGCAGATTATTCATGTCGTCGAGTAACTCCATACGCTGAGCCAGGAGCTCTTTACGCTGAAAGTAGATATTGACCGCAGCAGCACCACTGCCAATGGCACGACCCAACTCCGGTGCGCTTTTAAGTAGAAAAATCAGGGGATTTTTCGTGGCTTCGCCCCCTTTGATAATTGTCGTAGCCTTCTCTGCCAGACCCTGGCCATCTCGTACCGCCGCCACCAGATTATAAACCGGATTATCGGCTCGGTCACTCAACCCGTTTTGCTGGCGAATGGCCGAAAAATAGCGATCAAACTGATCGTTCACAAAGTGCTCAAGCGACATATTTCCCGATTCGGTAAAAGTTCTTCCTTTAATGGTATTTGTCAGGCCTCGACCGTTTGCAATCTCTGTTGTCGCGAGATCGATTACTGCCGAACAGGGAATTTTGCAAATATCTTGAGTCGCATCCACCAGGTTGCCACCCAGCTCCTTATCAAGCCCTTCTACCATTTGGTTGAGCATCAGCAGCGTGTTGATTTTCTTGCGCATCAAAATACTATCCTCGCGGTATTGCTGCAGGGCGAACTCCTTTTCATCGTCCGAGTACTCCGTTGTATAAATCTCTTCGGGCGGAACGGGAACCATTCCGCTATCGGGGAGTCTGAAGGTAGCAATATTCATCGTTACGCTATCCCCCTCCACGATTTTCTGGATATAGATGGAACTCTTTTCTGCCGCAGGGTGGTTGTAGAGGTCTTTGATCTCCTTATCTGCTGGATACTCCTGGAGTACAACCTCAGGGGCCGGATAGTCGGAGTAAGGAATCGGCTCCGAATTATCCGAAGCAAGGGCTCTCAGCATATTGGCACGACTTGTGCGCCCGGGCGTGCGCATGGGGCGTGCCGCTGTGTAGTTACCTTGCGAAACCACCTGCTGACGACGTTCCAACGAGGCATCGGACTGCACCATCATCGCGCGTGTTCCCTCGTTTTGGTTGTAGGAGGCTACGGCAAGAGCTTGGTTTAACATCTGCTGGTTATAGTGCCGAGTCTCGGCAACAGCCGTTTGGGCACGCTGCTCCAGGCGAGCCTTCTCCTCCTGTTTACGAATCTGCTCTCGGATGGCTCGGTCCAAGGACTCTATCTTCCGCTTCTCACTCTGTGAAAGGTAGGTAGTCCGACTGCGATTTGTCGAACTTCGCCCTCGGCTATAACTGTTTGAGTTTCTCCGACCACTCAACAGCTGCTCCGCCTGATAGTTGTACAGTTCGGTTGAGTTGCGAAAAACCTTTCCATCATACTTGATACCTGCCATCACTTTAGTCCCCTCGCGCTCTTCGTAGACAAAGCTAATGCCTTGTCCGTGCACCACGAAGGGGAGAGCAACAAAGAGGAGCCCCAGCAGCCATCTACTCATTCTCCACATACTTCTGCTTCATTTGTTGGTAAATCTTCTTGTTGTAACGGCCGTGGTCGGATGTGAGATAAGGAATCATAGCATAAGTATACAAAATATACCACGGGGCATTTTTAATCGTGCGATGGCTCGCAAGATGCTTTCGGTAGGTTTTGAAGAATTTGTAGTACTCCTTATCCATATAGGCCTGGCGGGCCGGATAGCCCACAACCATACCCTTACGGCCCTTCATAAAGAGCAGATCCTCATCGGGTGCTATGCGCTGGAAATTGACATTCAGGCGCTCGTTGGTAATCTTCGGAACGGCTTTATTCGACTGATAAGCCTCGATTTTCGACTTCGTCTCTACCTTCATTCGGTTGTGGTCATCGGTCGGTGTAAGGGTCATATCAATATAGGTATTGGTATTCGTATTGGCCGACGAGGAGCTCAAGGCCAGCATCATCAGTCCCGAGAAGAGGTTGGCACCAAGTTGGACACCCTCCATCCCTCCGGCCGAGATGTTGGGGTTCTTGGCAAGTCCCTTAACCACCCCCTCGCTGATGCCGCTCACCATATTACCGGCACCGGCACCGGCCGCCTCGCTCATTCCCTGGCGGAATTCGGTGTTGGTAAAGAAGAGTTTGATACGCTCCAACGAATCGTAACGTACCATCGAGATAAATTTACGGGGATCTGTGTAGTCCCTTTTATCATAGGGCTGAAGTACGGCAAGCAGAGTTGAGTCGGCATCGTGGATGCCCAACAGATACTTGGGCAACTTGCCCTCGTTCATTGAAACCCACATTCCGGTCAAATCATCACCGCTCGTACTACGCTTCGTCTTCAACTCCTCATACTGAGCCATCGCCTCCTTCGAGAGAGCCAAGACCTCGTCATCGGGCGCATATTTCTGCTCCTGCTCATACTGAAGCATGCTGGCGATATAGTGAATCTCACGCAGTTCACCACGGTCGTAGTAGATCGGCAGGATGATGTTTCGATAGATATTCACCCGCTGCTGAACCTCCTTCTCGGGCAACAGTTTGAGGTAGAGGTTTGCATCCGAGAGGATTTTATGATCGGGAGCTTCGGAACTAATCGTCGTATAGAGCTTCTCGCGGAAGTGCTCAACGACAGCCTCGTAATCCTCCGGTTGAATCTTTTTGATACTCTTATCAAATAGTTTTAGGTGCTGTTTTCGGGCCTTCATATATTTATTAGGCTCCTGTGCAGGGATGAAGAGCTCTCCATACTCGGTAGCCTGCAGTCGGGCCAAGGGGCCTGAGGCCTTCCAAAGTTTCTCCCAGGCGGCCTCCACATTGTCGGTAGCCGACAAAACACGCATCTCATCCTGCGCCTTTACATGCAGCACAGCAAAGAGAAGCCAGATTAGAACCAATACTCTTCTCATAGTCGTTCAAGTTAGCTTTTTGCATCGGCTCCCGGGTGCAAACAGTAATAAAAACTCTTTAGATTAAACACAGAATAGAAAAGTGTGGAGTCGGTCGTTTATCTACATCGAGGCTCCGGATTGCCCTACCAAAATAAACAATACCCCACACCGAATAGGGTATACGATGATATACACCTATACACGGTGATGAGTGTAAAGCCTCCCTTGGTTGAAATTTTCCGGATTTCGATGTAAGGATCAGCGAAACACTTTCACTATCATATGTTGTCGCCCACAAGGACGGCAATACAAAGGTAGGAAAAAATTTGAGAATATGAGCAACCGAGAAAAAAAATAGCGAACTTAAAGTCCGCTATTTTCTACTATTTCATCCCACTGACATAGAATTATCGCAGGAAGAGTAGTTCGCGATATTTGGGCAGGGGCCACATCTGGTCATCGACAATCTCTTCCAATTTATCGACGTGGCGACGGATTTCGTCGAAGAGCGTAGCCACGGTATCGTGGTATCGGATGGCCTTCTCACGCTCGTTTTCGATGCGGTTAGCCGCCTTGCGGGCCTCTGTGAGGTCGACGACACCCTTTTGGATGGCGCTTGTGTGGTGCTGAATCATCTTTATCAACTCGATATCCGACGAAGCATCCAAACCTCCGATTTGCAGCATCTTATAGACCTTATCCAGGAGCATGGCCTCATATTTCGAGGCGATGGGTATGATGTGGTTCATCGCAATATCACCCAGCACACGCCCCTCGATTTGAATCTTCTTGGTATAGGTCTCCCACTTCACCTCGGTACGGGCCTCAAGCTCGATAGCCGAGAGGATGCCCGTCTGAGCGAACATCTCCAGGCTCTGCTCATCGAGGTAGCGGTCAAAGATGCGCGGTGTGGAGGTCTCGCAGTCCAGGCCTCGTCGGGCCGCCTCCTTCAGCCACTCCTCCGAATAGCCGTTACCATCGAAGCGAATGGGCTTCGACTCGCGAATCATACGGCGCAGCTCCTCGTAGATGGCCTTCTCCTTCTTCATGCCCCCCTCGATTTTTTGGTCCACGGCCTGCTTGAAGTGGGTCAGCTCATAGGCCAAGGCGGCATTGAGGACAATGATTGCCTCGGCGCAGTTATCCGACGAACCCACGGCACGGAACTCGAAGCGGTTACCCGTAAAGGCAAAGGGTGAGGTGCGGTTGCGGTCGGTATTGTCACGCAGCAGCGAGGGAATCTGCGCAATACCGCTCATCTTGAAGATATTCTTGGCATCAAAGCGTATCGCAGCATCGCCACGGCTGTTCTCTAACTTATCCAACACAGCCGAAAGCTGCTGCCCCAAGAAGGTTGAGATGATGGCCGGCGGAGCCTCGTTGGCACCCAGACGGTGGGCATTGGTCGCCGACATGATGGCCGCCTTCAACAGTCCGTTATTTCGGTGTACGGCCGCCAGCACATTGACCAGGAAGGTGACAAACTGCAGATGCTCCGAGGCACTCTTGCCCGGGCTGAAGAGGTTTACACCCGTATCGGTACCCAGCGACCAATTGTTGTGCTTACCCGAGCCGTTAATCCCCTTGAAGGGCTTCTCGTGCAGCAAAACACGGAAGTGGTGGCGGCGGGCAATCTTCTCCATGATGGTCATCAGCAGCTGGTTGTGGTCGTTGGCCTGGTTGGCCTTCTCATAGACCGGAGCGAGCTCAAACTGATTGGGTGCCACCTCATTGTGGCGGGTTTTAACCGGAATGCCGAGCTTCAGCGACTCATACTCCAACTCGCGCATAAAGGCCATCACACGGGCAGGAATAGCACCGAAGTAGTGGTCCTCGAGCTGCTGATTCTTGGCCGATTCGTGGCCGATGAGCGTGCGACCCGTAAGCATCAGGTCGGGGCGCAGGGCCCACAGCCCCTCATCGACCAGGAAGTACTCCTGCTCCCAGCCCAAGTAGGTGTAGACTCGCTCGACCGACTTGTCGAAGTAGTGGCACACCTCGGTCGCCGCCTTGTCGATGGCCGTCAGCGAGCGCAGAAGGGGGGTTTTGTAGTCGAGTGCCTCACCCGTGTAGGCGATAAAAATCGTAGGGATACAGAGGGTCGTGCCGACAATAAAGGCAGGCGACGTAGGGTCCCAGGCCGAGTAGCCACGGGCCTCGAAGGTGTTGCGAATACCGCCATTGGGGAACGACGAGGCGTCGGGTTCCTGCTGTACGAGCAGCTTGCCCGAGAACTCCTCCAATACACCCCCCTCACCATCGGGCTCGGCAAACGAATCGTGCTTCTCGGCCGTGCCGCCCGTCAGGGGCTGAAACCAGTGGGTGTAGTGGTCGGCGCCATGCTCCAAGGCCCACTGCTTCATACCGGCAGCGATGCCGTCGGCCAGCTCGCGAGTGAGCTGTACCCCATTCTCGATGGTATCCTGCAGCGCCTTGTAGTCGCTCTTCGAGAGGTAGCGTCTCATTTCGCGATGGCCAAAAACACGCTCGCCGAAGTACTCCGAAGGGCGAGACTTGGGTGCTTCGACCTCAACTGCAGAGTGGTTGATGGCGGCATCCACCATCTTAAATCTGAGCAAAGACATATTTCAATCACATTTTGCCCGCCCTCCTGTTGACGGGTCGTGCTCGTTTACTATATATAAAATAGGTAAAAAAGGTGCGCGACGGAGAACCTGAAACTAACTAACCTAAAATGGATCGGATACCCGCACGGGGCTCTCCTCTCCTAACCAACCTTATGAAAAAAACTCCGCCGCACACCAGCTTATCTCTCACTGATTCGCCTTAAAATCCATAGGAGCCCTCGGCAAATCGGTTGGTTAACTTTGTTGCGACAAAGATACACGATTTCACTTTTTGTTGTTCACCAAATTTTCGTTTTTTATCAACAATCGCTATTTTTTACCGCAATTTTACAATTTTGTCGCAATTTTTTCACCAATCCCCCGATTTTTTATGCCACTTTTTGGGAAAACACCCCATTTTTTCACTGTTATTTATTTCACGGTGAATTTTAAAAATGAGTTATTTTTAGCATTCGGCTTCTTACTGAGCAAACTCTTTTTGATTCCTCCCCTACGGCAGGTGAGAAGCCCCGCAGGAGAGGAGGGGTCGATATTCTCTCTCTTCCAAACCCCTCAGTCCTTCAGACAGCTCCCCTAAACGCAGGGGAGCAATTAAGAAAATCACGGGTCATTGCCCACTAAAATAGGGCCGTCATTACGACGATTTATTGTCAGAAGGGGTCAGGTGCAACGCTCGGTAAAAAAATCGCGGAGGGATAGTCCTTGACGTACCTTCCATTCGCGATTTTTTTATTAGCGGCCGCAGATGGCCCCTTATGACAATAAATTAGAAGTAGCGGGCACGCAAGTCCTCGACCTCTGCCATCTGCTGAATAGCGGAGAAGGATGCCTGCATGGCTGCATTCTCGGCGGTAGCCTGAGCACGAACCTTCTCGGCATCGGCGGTCTGCTTCTCGTCGGCTGCGATGTTCTCAACCTGGAAGAGGAAGACACCCGAGTTACCCTTTACGGGGGCAGAGAAGGCACCCTGCTCCGAAGCGGTGATGGCACCGATTACGCGGGGCTCGAAGCCCAGGTTCTGTACATAGAACGAACCGTAGCGAACATCGGTGAACTCCTTAATCTCCGAGCCAAGGCTCTTGGCGGCCTCAGCGATATTGGCAGCGGCCAGCTCCTTGGTGATATAGTCGTACTTCTTGTCGCGGAGCACAGCATTGCGAATCTGGGCCTGACGCTTCTCGAGCGATGCATACTCGGCATCATCAATCTCGGTGAGCATAGCCACCACATAGTCGTTGCCTACGTTGAAGATCTCCGAGATATCACCCTTCTTGGCACCGGCAGCCCAGCGCACGATATCGCGCGAGTTCTCCAGACCGCGTACCGAACGCTCACCCTGGTTGATGGTAGCTACACGGGGAGTAACGGCAGCAGCCGAAGCGGCAGCGTTGAAGTTCTCGATCGAACCGGCACCATCGACAGCCAGGATACCTGCCTTGCCGTGGATGTCACGCTTGGTAGCAGCCGAAGCCTCAACGGGATAGCTGACGGTCACCGTGCGGATGTGCTTCGAGGGCTTATCCATGCGGTAAACCTGCATGATGTGGATGGCGTTACCGGCGGTAATCTCCACCACGTCACCCACCTTGGCCGACGTGAGCTGCGGGATGAACTCCTCGGTGAAGGCGGCGAAGGGGTATACACGCTCCTCACCCGAGCCCTCGCTTACCTCGGCGAAGGCAACACCCAAACGGAGTGCGGTAGCAAGGCTGTCAGCGAGCTCGGTCTCGGTATAGGGAACGGCCAGGTGACGTACACCAATCGAGTCGGGAGCCATCTTGCTATCCAGCACACGCGACATAGTCCATACGTTGTTTTTCAATACGGGGCCGTACTGCTTACCGGCAGCCAGCGCCTCGGCCTCCTCGTCGGAGAACTGCTTGAGGGCCAGGTAGCGGTCGGCAACCTGAGCACGACGGTTCTCACGGGCATAAGCCTTCAGGTCGGCGGCGGTCGAGAAGGTCTCGTTGGCCTTATTCACCTCCTGCTCGATGGCCAGCATATCGTCAGAAGTAGCCTCTACGTCGAATACAACGTAGGAGATCGTGCGGTTCGGGAGCTGCTTGTAGAGATCCTTGTGGCTGTTGTAGTAGGCCTTCAGATCGGCCGACGATACGGTGAAGAGCGAGTCGGGCACCGAGGCGTAGGTCTTGGTGACGAACTTACCGCTGTAGGCCTTGTTGGCAGCAGCAACACCACGCTCCACCTCGGGGGTGGTTACGTTGGCACCATTCTTTACTACGGCCAGGTACTTGGCTACCTCACGCTCCTGACGAGCCTGCTCGATGAACCGGCTCCACAGGGCAGCAGCCTGAGGATTGGTCTCGGCCTGGGCCAGGAACTCGGCCACAGCCTCGATGTTGAAGATACCGGTGCGGGGATCGGCGAAAGCGCTGTAGAGTGCCTGCGTGGGAACCTCACCGCTGATGATGGCCTTGCGCTCGGCATCCGTTACGAGGATACCCAGCTTCTCGAAGCCAGGCATCAGAACCAGCTCCGAGAAGAGCTGCTGCCAGGCAGCCGACGAGAGCTGATCGAGCTGCTCATCGGTCGAAGCCTCACCACCGAGCATCGTCTTGGCCTTCTCGTAGGCGGCCAGATACTCCGAGTACTTGATCTTCTCACCATAGATTTCACCGACCTTGGGGTCGTTACCCGAAAAGCCCATCTCGGCCTTCAGGGAGAGGATAAATGCCAAAAGGGCGATGCCGATAACAATCGACAATACGACGCCGAATTTGGTTCTTAACGTGTTTAAACTTGCCATATTACTTTAATTTTTGTTTGTTTGTCGCAATTTCTCTTGACCACTCCGGTATAAGTGGTTAATAAAGCGGTCAAAGATAGTAATTTTATTCCGAAAACATACCTCTTCGGGCCAAAATTTTCACTTTTGGTCGTATTTTGAGGGTAAAGAAATGGTTTTAGGGGTGCGGGCAGCATCAAAATCGCTTGATGCGTGCCAATTCGATGCGCGAGCGGGTGGTGCGCAGGATCTTGATTTGGAGACCCGAGATGGAGACCGTCTCACCGGCCGAGGGAATCTCCTCGAGGTGATAGATGATGAATCCGGCCAGCGTATCGTACTCCTTGGACTCCTCGATTTCGAGGTTCGGGTACTTCTCGTTCAGGTACTTCACCTCCAGGCGGCACGAAAGGACCCATTCGCGCTCCGAGAGCTGCTTTTCGGTCAGGTCGGGCACATCGTGCTCATCCTCAATCTCACCGAAAATCTGCTCCAGGATATCCTCCAGCGAGATGATTCCGGCCGTACCTCCAAACTCGTCGATGACCACCGCGACGTTGGTTTTGTGCTTGGTCATCTGCTCCAGCAGGGCCTGCAGGGGCATCGTCTCGGGGACACAGAGCACCTCCATCAGCACATCATCAATCGTACGCGGGCTCTGGAACAGACTCTTGGAGTTCACATAGCCCACCATGTTGTCGATGCTCTTGCGCCAAACAAACAGGCGCGTATATTGGGTCTCGACAAAGCGATCGGTGAGTTGTTCGATGGTGGTATTGTCGGCATCCACGGCCTCAACATCGACACGCGGCACCATGCAGTCGCGAACCCGCAAATCGACAAAGTCGAGCGCATTTTGAAAGAGCTTCAACTCATTTTCGGGCTCATGCTGCGGCTCGTTAGAGTCGAGCAGGTGGACCAAATCCGAGCGGTCGAAGTGCTCCTGCTCTGCATCGGGCTGGGTTTTATGGCCGAATGCCCAGAGGATAAGCTGCGAGAGTCCGGTCGTAAGGCGGGCAATGGGATAAAGCAGCAGGTAGAAGAAGTAGATTACCGGTGCCAAAGCACGGTAGTAGAAGTTGGGATTTTGCTTAAAAATGGACTTGGGAAGGAACTCGCCGCAGAAGATGACAATGACGGTCGAGATGATGGTCTCGGCCAGCACCGAACCCTGCTCCACAAAGTCGTGCCACCCCAGCAGGCTGGCGATACCGCGCAGCAGCGTAGACATACAGAGCGAGTAGACAACCAGCGCAATGTTGTTGCCCACCAAGATGGTGGTGATATACTGCCCCGGGTGGCGGGCAAAGACCTCGGCGATGCGGTCAAACAGACCACTCTGCTTGCGGTCGATCTCCAGGCGCAGGCGGTTTTTGCTCGTAAAGGCAATCTCCATACCCGAGAAGAAGGCCGACAAAAGCAACATCACCAAAACAATAAGTATCGAGGTTGTCATCGCTATTTGACTTTATTGGTTTTCGGGCTGAAGGTTTTAACCGGCTCAGCATTGGATTGGGGGAGGGTACGCAACTGCTCACCACGGGGTGCCGCCAGATGCTCGGGATTCACCTCGAGGCCCTGCTGACGCTCTTTGAGGTTCTGGCGGGGCTGGTTGCGCATCGGGAAGTTGGCCGGAGCACTACCCTGTGGGCGACGCGGAGCCGGCTGCTTGGCAGCGTTGGCCTCACGCTCGGAACGCTGCTTGGCTGCACGTTTGCGGGCCTCCTCGCGGCGACGCTCCTTCTCCTCCTCGGAGAGGGTCGGCCGCTTACTCTTGGCCTTCGACTCTCGGTCAGACTCCGCTACGGCTGTCGAATCGGGGGGTGTGGGGGTAAACTCAACCTCCATGCGGCCATCCATCTCGCGGGCGCTCCAGAAGCGGAACTCCTCGTCAGACTCGAATCCCGAGACGTAGGTCTCGCCATCGTTCTCGACAATCTTCGTATCGACGTTCGAGTAGATTTTGTTAGTCACGTCGTTCCAGAAGAGTTGCTCGGTATAGAGGGTCTTGCCGTCGAACTTTCTGACCACCACATTTCCCTTGGCCTCCCAGAGTTTACGTTTCTCGTAGTAGATGGCGTAGTTGGCCGTCAGGGTGACATCAACCTCGTCGGTCGAGTCCTTCTTGAAGGTGGTCATGCGGATACCGCGTCGAAACTCGCGGTAGGGCTCGTCGCCGGCCGTATATCCCTCGAGCAGCGGAGCGAAGAATTGGTACTGTTTAACTCCGTTTTCGGTAGCAATGATGGTGCGATTCTCGCTATACTCAGTCATCAGAATCTCGAGCGGACTTTCGTCGGTGACCGCACGCTGCTCCTCACAAGCCGATAAGAGGATAGCACCCCCCACAAGGAGGAGTGCTACCCGTATAGCCTTTTTATCGCACAAAATCATTGTCTGAAAAATCGGATTTTTCGATTAGCGGAAGCGAGCCGTGGTCTTCAGACCGGCAGCGGCACCGCAGGGAACCGTAACGGTCGAACCGGCGGTGATACCCTCCATGAAGAAGCGCTCGTCGTTCGACAGCGGCCAGCGACCGGCATAGGCCTGGGCCAGAGTCTTGGCCTTCTCCTTCAGATCATCCTCAACAAACAACTCCTCGGCCTTCTTCATCGTATCGAAAGCCACCCAATAGGCCTCTACGCAACCCGAAGCGGCGTAGCACTGGGCACGCAGGAAGTAGGCGTAGGCGTTCTCGGCATCCATCTCCTGGAGCTCGCGCGATACCTGCACAGCGGCCGAAGTATTACCGGCAGCCAGCTCAACCATACCCAGCTGGGCCAGCAGATTCTGGCGGGCAGCCGAATCGTTCTCGGTCTTCAGAGCCTCGCGCAGGTAGTTCGTGGCCTTCGACAGGTCACCCTTCTCCTGGAATCCCTGAGCCAGGAAGATGGCCGTATTGGCGCTGGGAGCCAGGGCATACTGACGCTCGGTAACCTCGAAGAAGAAGTCGCTGGTACACTTGGCACGGCCCATCAGAGCCACAGCCTGGTTCAGCACGTCGAGGTTGTTGGGATCACCCTCCAGCTTCTTGCGGAACATCTCCTCGAGGTTCTCGCAGCTGGCTACACCACTGGTACCGAAAGCCGTATCAAACGAGTTCTTAAACTCCTCCTTATCAGCAGCCAGGGTCTCGTAGAGGGGGCTCAGACGCTCATACTCCGAGAGCACCTCCTCGGCATATACCTCATCGTTCTTATAATCATCGACCAGGTTGGCGAAGTAGAGAGCCGCGGTCTCGGCTACGTCGGGATTCATCGCCTCAATGTCGGCAGCAATAGCCACACGGAAGGCCTCGCGGAGACCCTCACGGTCACGCTTGCCATACTTGGCATACTGGCGGGCACGACGATCCAAAATCTCAGCCTTGGCCTCGGGCGTGGTACCAAAGTACTGCAGACGGTGGTCATAGACCATCAGCACCGAGTCAAACATCTGACGCTGGGTCGATACGGTCTTCTGCATGGCGAGCTTGCGCAGGTAAACCTGCTCACCGCGCTGGTAGATCGACTCGGCAGCCGTAGGCACGTTAGCCACCAGATAGAGATAGTGACTGGCAGCCTCGTCGTAGTTCTTGTTGGCCAAGGCCTCCTTCAGGAACGAGTTGCGCAACATGTTCTCTCTACGCTGCTCCACCGTTTCACCCCACTTGGCGTAAGCCTCACCCGAAAGGTCCTGAGCTACAGCCGTCATGGCAGCTACAGCCATCAGCGAGCTCAGCAGAAATTTAATCTTTTTCATCTCTTCTTTATAGTTTTAAGTTTTGTGTCGTCTTGCTTTAAGCCTCTTTATTGAGGCAAAGGTAGCAATTATCATTTGCTTTTCCAAACACCCGACAGCCGAAAATTATGACAATTCTGTCACAAAGACCATCAGTAGCCCGACTTTGTTAATCATACTTCGGGCGGACAAACCAATAGTCCTCACCAAAGAGCGAGAAGGCAACAGCAAATTTGAAATACTGCTCCTTGAGCATATTTACCTGACCGGCAATCACCTTATCCTTGCCCAGACAGCCATACTCGAAGCCCACATCAATCGACGAGAAGCCGCCGAACTTGACCGGAATACCGAATCCGAGGGTGACGGCATACTGCGGCACCCGCTCGCCGGCAAAGGTCTGGTGGTAGTATCCGTAGTTGGCGCCAACGCGGTAGTGCCAGCGTTTGAGGAAGTTACGCACATCGTTGCGGTTGGGAGTCCACTCCAAACCGGCCTTAACCATCGCCGTATTGCAGTAGGCCACCGTATAGCCGCCCGAAGCGACTTCCGAATTGGCCCGATTGCGCGAACCCCACCATTGCGCCACACCATCCAGAGCCACCACAAAGCGGTTTGTTTCGTAGTAGACACCGGCCGAGAGCTGCTGGGGCAGCACCAGAGCCAGGCGGCCCTCCTCACTCTTGGCCGTCGATTGCAGGGTACCGTTCACGATGACCGTGCTGGTGACATTGGGGGCCAAATCACCACCCAAATCATAAGCCGCTCCGATGGTCAGCATGCGGCGCTTGTCCATAATGGGCGAGTACTGCACGCCAAACTGCGCCTTCAGGCGCGAGATTTCGTAGTTCATCAGCCCCTGGGTCGAGGGATACGAGGCGCTGGCTCCCGTATAGGGGAAGATGGTCATCGTAAAGTCGCGGTCGATATTACCCCAATAATAGAGGCCTGCCACGCCAATCGAGAAATTCTTAAAAATCTCCCAGCCCAAGCCGATTTTCACCTGTGTTACGTCACCCTCACCCACATAGTCGTACTCGGCCATTCCGATATCGGCCAGCACCTCGCGGTTGTACATGCGGTAACCCACACTGCTGTAGGGGGTCAGGCTGATACCCAGTCCCAGGTGCTTGGCTAAAGGAATCTGCAGGGCTATATCGTGGATATTGAAGGTGCAGTGGCTGGTGTTGGCCGTCGTGCCATCTGCCTGAAGCTGCGAGGTGTAGGTATTGCGACCCTCGAGGCCGAAGTTGAAGAGCACCGAGCGCTGAAGCGCCGTACTGTAGGCCGCAGGGTTGAGCAGATTGACCGTCGAGAGGTTGCGCTGGGCCACACCGGCACCACCCATCGAGCGAACCGCCAGGGATCCGGGCGTATTGATCTGTCCGATGCCATACATCGAGTAGGGCGAGAAGGTATTGATGCTGTTCTCCTGGGCCCACAGTTTTACTGTGCCAAGCAACAGGGCCACGACCAGAACAAAGCCCTTCGGCCCACGACAAAATTCCCTATTTTTCAGTTTGAACATAGTACGCTAAAATTCGATTCAGCCCCAATAAGACCAAATCACAGTCTGCAAATATCGTATTTTTAATTCGTTTCACAAAATGTTTCGCGTCTCCTCCCGTAAAAATTACCAATAAATCTTCGAATTTTTCACCAAAACGGGCGATGTAGCCCTCGATTTCGCCCACTATGCCCTGCTCGACACCCTGCGCAATCGCCTCCTCGGTGGTGCGGCCCACCTCCAAAAATTCACTCGGAGCCTTCACCAGCGGCAGACGAGCCGTATAGTCGTGCAAGGCACGAAAACGAAGCTGCATACCGGGCGAGATAAAGCCCCCGCAGAAGGTGTGCCCGACAACCAAATCACAGGTGATGGCGGTACCGAAATCGACAATCAGCATCGCACGACCCGGGTAGAGTGCATCGGCCCCCACGGCAGCTGCCAGGCGGTCACGCCCCAGGGTCTCGGGGGTCAGGTAGTGGTTTGCAAGCGGCACCCGACAATCGGCCGTAAAGCACAGTACATCAAGGCCCGACAAGCGCAGCGCATCGGCCACCGTCGCTTCATTGGCACGGGTCGAGCTGACAATGGCCCTTCGCACCGGCTCTCCGCTCTCAAAGAGCATCTGCCGCACAAGCGGCAATTCGAAATCGTCGCTCGAGCGAACCATTCGGCACTCCCCACCGGTCATCAAAGCGTACTTGACGCGCGTATTTCCTATATCGACTATCAGATTCATGGCCTGATCAGAGATTTCGTAATACATCCACCGCCGCCCTCACATCCGCTACCCTACGAACGGTCATTGCCAGGCGGTTATTGTGCTGTTTGAGAACAAAACGATCGGGCTGCTGCGTGACACGCTTGAGCATCTCCATAAAGACCTCGCTTTGGAAATAGGGCGACGAGTTGTCGGCAATGAAGTGGACAATCATCAACCCGTTCTTCACCTTCACACGCTCCATACCCAGGCGCACCGCCTCCCAGCGCAGGCGTACCACATCCAAGAGCTCCCGAGCGGCTCGGGGCAACTCTCCGAAGCGGTCCACCAATCGGGACTCGAAGGCCTGCAGGGCCTGCTCCTCTTTGATGTTGTCCAACTCGCGGTACAGGCGCAGCTTCTCGGAGGTCTGACGCACATAGCTGTCGGGCAACTCGGCCTCCAACTCAATCTCGATGTGCGAGTCGTCAATCCAATGGAACGTATCGAGAATCTGCTGCTCTTTTTCGTTCATGCCGGGCACCTCCAGACCCTCCTGGCGCAGCTCCGAGATGGCCTGCTGCATAATCTTCTGGTAGGTCTCGAAGCCGATGTCGGCGATAAATCCGCTCTGCTCGGCCCCCAGCAGGTTACCCGCACCACGAATATCCAAATCCTGCATCGCAATATTGAATCCCGACCCTAAGTCCGAGAACTCCTCGATGGCCCTCAAACGACGACGGGCATCACTCGAGAGCAGCTCCTCGGCGGGCGAGAGGAGGTAGCAGTAGGCCTTTCTGTCCGAGCGGCCCACACGGCCACGCAGCTGGTGCAGGTCGCTCAAACCGAAGCAGTGGGCATTATTCACGATGATGGTATTGGCATTCGGTATATCGATGCCGTTTTCGACAATGGTGGTAGCCACCAGCACATCGAACTCGCCATAGATAAAGTCCATGACCAACTTCTCGAGCTCCTCGGCAGGCATCCTTCCATGTCCGACCGCCACACGGGCCTTGGGACAGAGGCGTGTAATGAGCCCCTGCAGGGTCTGCAAATCCTCCACGCGGTTGTGGACAAAGTAGACCTGACCGCCACGCGCCAACTCCTCTTCAACGGCATCGCGAATCACCTCCTCGGAGAAGGTATGCGACTCGGTGGTGATGGGCTGACGGTTGGGGGGCGGGGTCGAGATGACCGACAAATCGCGCGAACCCATCAGCGAGAATTGCAGCGTGCGCGGAATGGGCGTAGCCGTCAGAGTCAGCGTATCGACATGGACACTCAACTGCGTAAGTTTCTCCTTGGCAGCCACACCAAACTTCTGCTCCTCGTCGATAATCAGAAGGCCCAAATCCTTGAACTTGATGCTCTTGCCAAGCATCTTATGGGTGCCGATCAAAATATCAATCTTACCCGAAGCCAGCTCCTCGGTGATGCGTGTCACCTCCTTCGAAGACTTCGTGCGGTTCAGGTACTCGACCGTAACGGGCAGATCCCTCAGACGCTGCGAGAAGGAGCGGTAGTGTTGCAGGGCAAGAATGGTCGTCGGCACCAGCACCGCCACCTGCTTGCCATCGGCTGCAGCCTTGAAGGCGGCACGAATCGCCACCTCGGTCTTACCGAATCCCACATCGCCACAGACCAGACGATCCATCGGCTCATCGGACTCCATATCGCGCTTGATGGCGGCCACCGTCGTCTGCTGGTCGGGGGTATCCTCCCATTGGAACGAGGCCTCCAACTCGTGTTGCAGGTAGCTGTCGGGCGAGAAACGGAATCCCTTCGAGGCCTTGCGGCGGGCATAGAGGGCAATGAGCTCGCGCGAGATATCCTTGACGGCCTTCTTGGTGGCATTTTTCAGCTTTTGCCAGGCGCCATTTCCCAACTTATAGATTTTTGGGGGCTCCCCCTCACCCGACTTGTAGCGCGAGATGCGGTGCAGCGAGTGGACATTCACAAAGAGCACATCGCCATCTCGGTAGACCAACTTGATGGCCTCGTGCAGACGGCCGCCCTCGTTTATCTTCACCAGACCATCGAAACGTCCCACACCGTGGTCGATATGGACCACATAATCACCCGGGCGCAGCTGGTTGAGCTCCTGGATGGTCATCTGCTCGTCACGCTTGATCTCGCCACGGATGCGGTAGCGCTGGTAGCGGTCAAAAATCTGGTGGTCGGTATAGAGGCATATCCTCAGGTTGTGGTCGATGAAACCCTCGTGCAGCGTAATATTGAGGGCTCGAACCTCGACTCGGCCACGACCAATCTGGTGGAAGATATTCTCCAAGCGCTCGATCTGAGCCTTGTTCTCGGATAAAATGCGGGTTGTGTATCCCTGCTCGGCCGAGCGGGCCATATCATCGGCCAGCAACTCGAAGTTCTTGTTGAACTTGGGCTGGGGCGTGGTCTTAAATTGAACCGACTCCGTGGCGGGGCGCTCCTTCAGATTGTCGTGCAACGCAACCAGGCGGGCGGGCTTCAAATCCTGCAACAGGGCTGTGCGGCTGGTGAGCAGCGTGTCGATACGATCGGGCTCTTCGAGCTCTGAGATCAGCTTTCGGCGCACCTCCGTAATGCGGCGCAGAGCATAGTCGGCATCGGTAAACCACCAGGTGGCATCGGCCCCCGCAAACTCCGCAAGCGACACCCGCTCCGAGCCTGCCTCCTCGCCCTTGCTATTCAGGTTCGGGAGAATCTCCACCCGCTCCAGGCGGTCATCCGAGAGCTGTGTCGAGATATTGAAGCGACGAATCGAGTCAATCTCCTCGCCAAAGAAGTCCAGACGATAGGGCCTCGATTCGGCATAGGAGAAGATATCGACGATACCTCCTCGGTGGGAGTATTGGCCGGGCTCATAGACGAAGTCCACACGCTCGAATCCGCACTCCTCGAGCTGTTCAATAAGGGGGCGAATGGGGCGACTCTCCCCCACCTTCAGTGAGATGGTCTCACGACGCAGTCGGTCGGCATCGACCACCCGCTCGGCCAGCGCCTCGGGCCAGGTGCAGAGCAGACAGCAGCCTCCGCGTCTAAAGTTGCGAATCGCACCGAGGGCTGCAGTTCGCTGCACGACCCCCTGGGCCTCTTCCTGTCCGTAGCTGATGGAGCGTTTATAGGC
>CAYRPL010000012.1:17442-22143 GCA_964426045.1 uncultured Alistipes sp.
AGGCCGAGGGGAAGAAGTAGACCGACTCCTCACCCACCAGGGCGTAGAGGTCGTTCATCAGGTAGGCCGCCGCATCGCGATCCTCCGCAACGAAGATATGCACACCCCCCACCTTGCGAATTGCCGCCGCCGCATACGACGAAAGGGCTCCCCCCACCAGCTCCTGCAGGTGAAGTGTAGCCCCTTCGGTTTTGAGCAAACGGACAAGTGTGCGGAGCGTCTTGGCTTCGCCTATCTTCTCGAGTATCTCATCCCTTGCCGTCACCCTCTACGCTATTAGATAATTAACCCCTTGCCGTCACCCTTTACGCTATTAGATAATTGGCCCCTGGCGTCACCCTTTTATGCTGTTATACAATCTGATGGCCCTTTTTATCGAGGTAGTGGATGTCGATAATACCCACACTCTGATCCGAGGTGATGCGCAGACGGCACTTGTAGCGCCACATCCAACGCATGCGCAGCGACCAAAGGCCCCGCTTCAGGTAGCTCGAGACGTAGGGGCTGACACGCAGCTGGATAAATTTGTGACCACGATCCTGCGTGAGGAACGAGATCTGGTTGGCAATCTTCTTCTCGAGCGAAACGGTGGGCTGAATCTTGCCCGTACCGTTGCAGGTGGGGCAGACGTCGGTAACATCCTGCACCGCCACCGGCCTTACACGCTGGCGGGTAATCTGCATCAGACCAAACTTCGTGATGGGCAGAATCGTATGCTTGGCCTTGTCCGAGGCCATCAGTTTCTGCATCTCCTCGAAGAGCAGCTGACGGTTCTGCTGCTTGTGCAGGTCGATAAAGTCGATGATGACAATACCTCCCAGGTCACGCAGACGCAGCTGGCGGGCAATCTCCTTGGCAGCCGCCAGGTTTACATCCATGGCCGTCTGCTCCTGGTTGTCCTCGGCCTTGGTGCGGTTGCCCGAATTGACGTCGATGACGTTCATCGCCTCGGTATGCTCGATAATCAGATAGGCTCCTCGACGCAACGATACATACTTGGCAAAGAGCGACTTAATCTGCTTCGAGATATCGAAATTATCAAAGATGGGCACCGTGCCGCGATAGAGTTTGACAATCTTCTCGGACTCGGGTTCGATGACGCGGATGTAGCTGCGAATCTCGTTGAACATCGCCTCGTCATTGACCACAATCTGCTGGAAGGAGCCGTTGAGCGTGTCACGAATGATGGTATTGGCACGCGAGAGCTCGCTCATCAGCAGAGCCGGAGCCTCCTTCTTGCGAATCTGCTGCAGGGTCTTATGCCAGCGATCCACCAACGAGAGGATATCCTGCTCGATATCGACATCCTTGGCCTGGGCAGCGGCCGTGCGGATGATAACGCCAAAGTTCTTGGGCAGCACACCGGCTGCGATGCGCTTCAGGCGCTTCTTCTCCTCATTCGAGCGAATCTTCTGCGAGAGAAAGACCTTCGAAGAGAAGGGCACCAGGACCACATTGCGCCCCGCCAACGAGATGTCGGCCGTCAGGCGGGGGCCCTTGGTCGAGATGGCCTCCTTGGCAATCTGCACCAAAACAGGCTGTCCGACCTGGAGGTAGCTGCCAATCTTGCCATCCTTTTCGATGGGCTCTTCGAGCTTCATGGTCTCGACGCGCTGACCGCGCTTTCCGGGCTGGATGCTCGAGACCAGTTTATCGAGCGACGGGAACTGCGAACCCAGGTCAAGGTAGTGGATAAAGGCATCCTTCTCGTGGCCGATGTTCACAAAGGCGGCATTCAGTCCGGGCATAATCTTGCGCACCTTGCCCAGGTAGATGTCACCCACGGCAAATCCGGTCTTGCACTGCTCTTTGTTCAACTCAACCAGCACCTTATCCTCGGTCTGGGCGATGGTGATCTCCGACGCTGTAACGTTAATAATCAGTTCACGGTTCATATATTGAAGGGGTGGTATGCGGTGCGCAGACGCTGCTTATATAGACGGCCTTCGGTCACGGGTTCCACGGCTCGGGTCTTGGCTTTCGACCACCGCACCACCTGCTACGGGTGGTCGGCATACGTCGCCGGAAGGGGAACAACCAAAGGGCGGTAAAACAGCGAAGCGGCACACTTCGCAAACCTGAAAAAGGTTTTTAAGACATCCCCGGGCACTCATACTTCAGGCCCCGAAGATGCTATATCTAATTAGAAACCATTTGCTTGGGCCACATTTTCACACAACACTTGTGCCACAGCCCCGAAAATGCTCTCTCTTTGCTTATATTAAATAGGTAAAGCTAAAAGGATCTTCGGACCCCTTTAGCTTTATCTATCATTAACGCACAGGGTGCGTTACACTACTTCTTCTTGTGACGATTCTTACGAAGACGCTTCTTACGCTTGTGGGTCGCCATCTTATGACGCTTGTGCTTTTTTCCGTTCGGCATAATCCGGTGTATTTATAGGTTAAACTTAAGTGTTATTACTTTACCTTGGCTACGAAGCTCTTGGCGGGCTTGAAGGCGGGGATGTTGTGCTCGGGGATGGTGATGGTGGTACCCTTCAGGATGTTGCGAGCCACCTTCTGAGCGCGCTTCTTAATGATGAAGCTGCCAAAACCACGGAGGAATACATCGTTACCCTGAATGAGCGAACCCTTTACGCTCTCCATAAAGGCCTCAACTACGGCCTGAACCTGCACCTTCTCAATGCCGGTGCTCTTAGCGATTTCGCTAACGATATCTGCTTTCGTCATTTTTAATTATTATTTTTTGTGTGTTAAACTCAAAATCTCTGTCCAAAACCTTGCCCTTCTTCACTCAAAAACCACCCTCAAAGAGGGGCTCGAGGTAGAAAGGTCCCAATTCGGGAGTGCAAATATACGCTTTATTTCCTTAATCCACAATAAAAAGCAAAAATTTTTATTTTTTTTCGACCTTTGATGCCAACTCAAGGAGCCAACCGACAGCCCAAAGAGTGCGATTTTGGGGGCAAAAAATCCAAGAAGCTCTTTTTTGCACAATAAAAACCCGTGAATTTGCATTTATATTTCGGGTGCGAATTTTGATTTTCGACCAAAGAGGTGTAACTTTGTGTAAAATTTGAAGCAAGCAATGGTTAAGATACTTTGGGTAGATGATGAGGTGGAGCTCCTGAAGCCCCATATCCTCTTTTTGACCTCGAAGAGTTACGAGGTCGATACCTGCAACAACGGCTACGATGCCATCGACATGGCCCAGGAGGTGGCCTATGACCTGATTATTTTGGACGAGATGATGCCCGGTATGACCGGTCTGGAAACCCTACCGAAAATCAAGGAGATAAGACCTACGACACCGGTCATTATGGTCACCAAGTCCGAGGAGGAGAACATCATGGACAAGGCCGTTGGCTCGAAGATTGCCGACTACCTGATCAAGCCCGTGAATCCCAACCAGGTGCTGCTCTCCATCAAGAAGAATGTCCACCAGCAGCAGCTCGTTACGGAGCAGACCACGGCCGACTATCGGGCCGAGTTCGGGCGCCTGAGCTCCTCGCTGCAGATGGCCGAGAGCTTCTCGGACTGGTGCAACCTCTACCGCCGCCTGACCAATTGGGAGATAGAACTCGCCGAGGCCAACGATGCGGGGATTCGCGAGGTGCTGGTCTACCAAAAGAACGAGGCCAACCAGGAGTTTTCGAAATTTGTGCGTCGGAACTACTACAACTGGATCAATAAACGTTCGGATTCAACCCCCGTGATGTCGCATACGCTGATGCGCTCGAAGATCTTCCCCGTAGCCGACAACCGCCAAAAGACCACCCTGCTGCTGATTGACAACTTCCGCTACGACCAATGGCGTGCCATCTCGTCGCTCTTAAGAGGCTACTACGACGTGGCCCTCGACGACTTCTACTGCGCCATTCTGCCCACGGCGACCCAATATGCCCGCAATGCGATTTTTGCGGGGCTTATGCCCCTGGCCATCGACAAGCTGATGCCCCAAAAGTGGCTCAACGACAACGAAGAGGGGGGTAAGAATCAGTACGAGGAGCACTTCCTGCAGCGCCTGATGGCCCAGAGCGGCAAGAACTACAAGTACACCTTCGATAAATTGGTACGCCCCGAGGCTGGCCGCAAGTTGGTCGAGAACATCCACCGCATCTACGAGGCCGACTTCTCGGTCATCGTCTACAACTTCCTGGACA
Source organism: uncultured Alistipes sp. (assembly GCA_964426045.1). Lineage (GTDB taxonomy): Bacteria > Bacteroidota > Bacteroidia > Bacteroidales > Rikenellaceae > Alistipes. The sequence goes on from CAYRPL010000012.1 coordinate 21,569, forward strand.
TCCTCTCGCACGCCCGCACCGAGACCGACATCATCCGCGAGCTGACCGAAGACGAGGCCTCGTTCCGCTCGCTGACACGCTCCTGGTTCGAGCACTCGGATCTCTTCACGATTCTCAAACTGCTCTCTGAGCGGGGCCATACGGTTATCATCACCTCGGACCACGGCACCATCCGTGTCGATAATCCTGTGCGTGTGACGGGCGACAAGGAGACCTCGGCCAACCTGCGCTACAAGACGGGCCGCAACTTAGCCTACAATTCGAGGGAGGTCTATGAGGTGACCCGCCCCGAGGATATCCAACTCCCCTCGTCGAACCTCACTTCGAGTTATATCTTCGCCTACAACAGCGACTTTTTGGTCTATAACAACGATGCCAATCGCTACATCCGCTACTACCGCAACACCTTCCAACACGGCGGTATTTCGATGGAGGAGATGCTGGTACCCTACCTGGTGCTGGAACCAAAACGGTAAAAACCAATGAGTAATGAGCAATGAGTAATGAGCAATGAGCAATTACTAGTATCTTGTAACATCTAAGTGTTGTATAAAAGCAAATATTTTCGTAACTTT
>CAYRPL010000013.1:0-21494 GCA_964426045.1 uncultured Alistipes sp.
GGTATTAGGGGTTATAAGGAAATTCCTAATTCCTAATTCCTAATTGCATAGCCGGCCGCTAAAATTCTCATTGGAAAAAGATTTCGGCGAAGTATTCGGGGCGGTGGAAGTCGGGTTGCGGGGTTGGGATGGGGGCCCAGGAGAGGTAGTGGGGCTGAGAGAGGGCGTCGCCGCACTTATAGAGGTTCATCGACATACGGCGGCCGCTGAAGCTCGGCACGTCGTGGCGGAAGAGGGCGCAGGCAGGGATTGCGACCAGCAGTTGCCAGCGGTTATCGCCTCGGCGCTCCTCGAAGGGCTCATGCCCCAGCGAGGGGTAGCGTTCGACCAAGGCCAGCTGCTCGGCTGTCAGGGGTGTAGGATTGGGGCGGCCGGTACGGCACGAGGCGCAGAGGGTACCTGCTGCATTAAACTCGAAATTATAGTAGTAGGGGTCGTCAGCCGAGGGGCGCAGGAAGATCTCGACGCACGAATCGGTGCAGACACGGCAGCCGTCGCACATCTCCAGGGCGCGGGTCACCTGCTCATGCACCTCGTAGCGAATATAGAGACGGGAGCCATCGTGGGCCGCACGGAAGGTCACCTGCGGGGCGTAGGGATAGCTCTCGGGCCAATTGCAGCAGCCAATCGACTGTGCGGGCAGTCTGTCGAGTTGTGCCTCGATCTGCTCTCTTCGGCCGCTCTCAATTCGAGGAATCGTGTACATATACGAAGGTTATTTCTCGCACACCTCGGCCGAGCCGGGCTGGAGGTTCTGAATCTGTTGGTTGGAGCCGATGTAGAGAATCTCCATCGGGTTGAAGCGGGCATCGACACGGGCCATCGGGCGGGCGCAGTTCGAGACATCGAGCAGGGTCAGTTCATTGGCCGAGCAGTTCAAATCCGAGAGGGCCGGTGTGCGCACCAACTCCAGACGCGCAAGCTCATTTTCGGAGCAGTCAAGCGTGTGGAGTGCCAGCAGGGCCTCGACATCGAGGGTTATGAGTCGGTTGCGGGCGCAATCGACCACCTGCAGCTCGATATTTTCGCCTAAGTCGAGGTTTTCAATTTGGTTGTCCGAGCAGCGGAGCTCGCGCAGTTGCACGAAGTGTTCAATGCCCGAAAGCGAGGCGATACCACGCCCCGCACAGTCGATTTTCAGTACCCGCTCGGCCTCGTAGTAGGAGAATCGACCGTCGGCGTTCAGGTCATAGGTCTCGAGCAGGTACTCCTCGAAGGCCGAATCGGGAATCGGGGGATAGCTCAACCGCTTCTCGTCCTCGCGCGGATCGTCGGTCATACCGCAGGCTGTAAGGGCCAGCAGGGCGAGGGGCAAAAAGCGGTTGCAGCGTTTCATAACGGGGCCGAAAGGTTACTCCATATCGTCGGCCTCTTCGGCAAGCGAAGCGTCGTCCTGAATCTCGTCGGCACCCTTCAGCTCGTCGTCATCGTAGAAGTCCGAGCTGTCGTCGTCGATGGATGCGTCATCGATCTTCACGTCGATCTTCACCAGATAGGCCACCTCCTCGGTCTCGAAGGGCACGGCATAGAAGAAGTCTCCGTTGGGCTTATCGACACGAATCATCGCCTCGGTGAAACCGGCAGGATAGTGGGCCTTTACAGCCTCCTGTAACTCAATGGGCAGGTTATTGAATGCAGTAACCAAATTACGCTTTTTAGTCATCTGTGTTGTCATAATGTTGCTGAAATTTTCTGCAAGTATAAGCAAAATTCGCAATTGTGGCAAACTTTCTATTTTTTTTTGCATTTTTTTTATTTTTCGCCCTTTTTCCAGAGTTTTTGCGTATCTTTACCGAGGATTATACCCGTTTGAGAACCCCATAAAGCGAGAAGCAGTTGAACCTATGAGCGATACACGCCACCGAATCGACGAGTTGCGCCGCGAGTTGAATCGCCACAACCACAAATACTATGTCGAAAACAACCCCGAAATCTCGGATTTCGAGTTCGACCGCCTGATGCGTGAGTTGCAGGATTTGGAGCAGGCCCACCCCGAGTATGCCGACCCCAACTCCCCCACTGTGCGTGTGGGCAGCGATATCACCTCGGCCTTCCGCTCGGTGGAGCACCGCTTCCCGATGCTCTCGCTCTCGAACACCTACTCGCTCGACGAACTCCACGAATTTATGACCCGCATCGAAAAGGAGGTCTCTGGGGTGGAGTATGTCTGCGAACTGAAGTTCGACGGCACGGCCATCTCGCTGAGCTACAAAGATGGGGCCCTGGAGCGAGCCGTAACACGCGGCGACGGCGAAAAGGGCGACGATGTGACGGCCAACGTGCGCACCATTCGCTCGGTACCCCTGCAACTGCAGGGCGAGGGGTGGCCCTCACTCTTTGAGATTCGGGGTGAGATTCTGATGCCCTACGCCTCGTTTGAGCGCCTGAATGCCGAGCGTGAGGCCGAGGGTAAAAACCTCTTTGCCAACCCCCGCAACGCCGCAGCCGGCACCCTGAAGCAGCAGTCGTCGGCTGTCGTGGCCCGTCGTGGTCTGGACTGCACGCTCTACCAGATGGCGGGCGACAATCTCCCCTTTTCCTCGCATTGGGAGAACCTCCAAAAGGCCCGCAAATGGGGCTTCAAGGTCTCGGACAAGATGCAAATCTGCCACTCGAAAGAGGAGGTCGAAGCCTTTATCAGCCATTGGGACGAGGCCCGCAAGGAGCTGCCCTTCCCCACCGACGGCGTGGTTATCAAGGTAAACAGCTATGCCCACCAACGCACGTTGGGCTTTACGGCCAAGGCTCCCAAGTGGGCCGTAGCCTACAAATTCAAGGCCGAGCAGGCTCTGAGCGAGCTTCTGAGCGTCGATTTCCAGGTTGGCCGCACCGGAGCCATAACTCCCGTGGCAAACCTCGAACCGGTCCACCTGGCCGGCACAACGGTCAAGCGTGCCACGCTCCACAATGCCGAACAGATTTCTATTCTTGGGTTGAGATTACACGACCGGGTATATGTCGAAAAGGGGGGCGAGATTATCCCCAAGATTGTGGGCGTTGAGCTCTCGATGCGACCTACCCACAGCGAGCCTTTCCGCTACATCGACCGCTGTCCGGTCTGCGGCAGCGAGCTGGTGCGCTACGAAGGGGAGGCAAAGCACTACTGCCCCAACTCAAACCACTGCCGCCCCCAGATTCTGGGCCGCATTGTCCACTTCATCGGCCGCAAGGCGATGGATATCGACGGCTTGGGCGAGGAGACCGTCGAGCTGCTCTACAACGAGGGGCTGATTCAAAACGTTGCCGACCTCTACGACCTGAGGGCCGAGCAGCTGAGCGTGCTGCCACGCCTGGGCGAGAAGTCGGCCGAAAACATCATCCGCTCGATTAAGACCTCGCTCGAGGTCCCCTTCCACCGTCTCCTGTTCGCCCTGGGCATCCGTTTCGTGGGCGAAACGACGGCCAAGTACTTAGCCTCACACTTCCGCTCGCTCGATGCGGTGATGGCCGCCTCGAAGGAGGCACTGTGCGAAGCCGAGGAGGTGGGCGAGAAGATTGCCGAGGCGATTGCGGAATACTTCTCGGCGGAGGAGAACCGCACCATCATCGAGCGCCTGCGTGAGGCGGGCATCCAAACCCAAGCCGAGGAGCAACAACTCGCCTCCGAACAACTCAAGGGGTTGCAGATTGTTATCTCGGGCTCGTTTGAGCGCCACAGCCGCGACGAGCTGAAGGCCCTTATTGAGGCTCACGGCGGCAAGAACCTCGCGGCCGTTTCGGGCAATGCCGACTACCTGCTGGCCGGCCGGAAGATGGGCCCCGCAAAGCTCAAAAAGGCCGAGCAGTTAGGCATAAAGATTATCTCCGAGGAGGATTTTGAGGCAATGATTGAAAATTCAATTCACAATTCACAATTCACAATTCACAATTTGGAATTGGAAAAGCCGGCCGACAGCAAGGAGCCCCAAAAGAGCGAAGAGAGCACGAAGAGCGAAGAGGTAAAAATACCCGTGCAGGGTACCCTGTTTTAGCAACAGATAATTTTGAATTTTGAATTCTTAATTTTAAATTTTATGAACAAGCATCCTTTAAGCGGCGTAGGTGTCGCACTGATAACCCCCTTTACCCCCGAGGGCAAAGTTGATTACAAGGCGCTGGAGCGCATGGTTGAGTATGTGATTGAGGGCGGTGTGGACTACATCGTGGCGCTCGGAACCACGGCCGAGACCCCGACTCTCTACCTGCAGGAGCGTGCCGTAGTGGCCCGCTACATCATCGACCGCACCCGTGAGCGTGTACCCATAGTGCTGGGTGTGGGCGGCAACTCGACCTCCGAGGTGCTGGATCAGTTGCGCGAGATTGACCTGCGCGGTGCGTCGGCCATCTTGAGCGTGACCCCCTACTATAACAAACCTTCGCAGGAGGGACTCTATCAGCACTTCAAAGTGGTATCCGAAAACTCGCCCCTGCCCATCATCCTCTACAACGTCGGAGGTCGCACAGGTGTCAATATGACGGCCGAGACGACCCTGCGCATCACGCGCGACTTTGACAACGTAATCGGCATCAAGGAGGCCTCGGGCAAGATTGAGCAGATTCAGGAGATTCTGGACCGCCGTCCCGAGGGGTTCCTGGTGTTGTCGGGTGATGACAACATCGCCATCGAGGTAATGCGCCGAGGAGGTGACGGTGTGATTTCGGTGGCGGCCAACAGCTTCCCCCGACGCTTTATGGAGGCCATCAATCTGGCCAAGGAGGGCCGCTATGACCAGGCCGACGAGGCCTTCAAACCCCTCGAGGAGGCTACACGCGCACTATTTGCCGAGGGAAATCCGACGGGTGTAAAGTGTGCCCTCTCGGTGATGGGTCTGATTCACAACCGCCTGCGTCTGCCGTTGGTCAAGGGCTCGGCCAACCTGCAGGAGTTGTTCGAAAATCTGATTCGCAAATACGATTTGCGCTAATTTTGCGTTTGGCAGAGAAAAGACCAAAGATGAAAAAAATTGCCGGATTGCTTTTGGCGGCACTGCTCTGGGGCAGCTGCACCCTTTGGGCCAAGGTGCCTGACGAGGAGGATATTCTGAATCACATCACCGACCCCAAATCGGAGTTCTACTACCCCAACCTGATGATGCGCTACCGCAGTGGCAACCTCTCACTATCACCCGAGGCCTACCACTACCTCTACTATGGCTTCGCCTACCAGGAGGAGTACCGTCCCTTGGAGAGCAACGATGCGCTGGACAAGGTGATGCTCCTGGCCTCGTCGCTCGATATTGACCACCCCGAGGTGCAGACCCTGCACGAGTTGCTGCTGGCCTCGGAGGAGGCCCTGAAGCGTGACCCCTTCAGTCCGCAGCTGCTGAATCTGGTGGCCTACGCCCAGGGGGCTCTCGGCAACAGGGAGAAGGAGCAGGCGGCCTATGAGCAGATGCGCCATGTGATGATGACCATCGAGGACTCGGGCGACGGACTGACGAAGGATACTCCCTGCCACATTCTGATGTTCGACCACGCGCTGAGTCTGCTGGGCTCCTATGGGTTGAACTGCGAGCGGGCCCGCATCATCAGCCGCGAGGTGGAGTATATTCCGCTGACCTCGCCTCGCCAGCTGATGGGCAAGAAGATTCGCGGCTACTACTTCGACTACAGCCGCATCTACCGCAACAAACCCGAGGGGTATGTCTTCAAGCGTGACCGCACCTGGCAGTTTAACAACCTGAAACCCCGCGAATACAAATAACCAACCTAAATAAATGAACTATGAAACGACTGACAAGAAGCCTGCTGCTGAGTGCAGTCCTTCTCTTTGCAGCCTGCGAGAGTGAAAAGGAACCCACACCCGATACGGGATGGCCCGAGCGAGAAAAACCCGCAGTGGCCGAGCAAACGGTGCTCTTTCATCTCTCGGGCCGCTCGCTTTTGAGCTACTTCCGTGACACAAACGTACCCGAGATTCGGGCCGCCATCGACGAGCACATCCTCTACGACAGCCGTCTGCTGCTCTATATTCAGCCCACGACACAGCTTTCGTTGCTGATTGAGTACTCGTTTGACTACAAAAGTCAGGCCTCGCGGGCCGATACCCTGCGCCGCTACGAGGGGCGCTCGTCGCTCGACAAAGATCACATCGTCGAGGTGATAACCGACCTGAAGTCGATAGCTCCGGCCAAGAGGTATGGTATGGTGCTCGGCTCACACGGTGGCGGCTGGGTTCCTGCCCAATACCAGGACCTGAAGAGCAACGAGAGCGACAGCTCGAGCGATATCTGGACCATCGATGCCGGCGAGCAAGAGCCGCACGATTGGCTCATCAAGAGCCCGGGGGCCGAGGCCACCCGCTGGTTTGGCGAGCACGACGGAGCGACGACCGATATCGCCACCTGGAAGGCTGCCTTCGAGGAGGCTCCCGTGAAGTTCGACTACCTGATCTTCGACGCCTGCTTTATGTCGAACATCGAGGCGCTGTATGAGCTGCGCAACGCCGCCGACCGGATTTTAGCCTCGCCCTGCGAGATTATGGGTCGCGGCATCTGCTACACCACAGCCCTACCCCACCTCTTCGAGGATGAGGGCCGCACGGCCAACCTCATCGGTTTCGCCCGCGACTTCTACGACTTCTACTCGACTACCACCTCAACCCGCCAATCGGGTTGCATGGCTCTGACCCAATGTGGCGAGTTGGAGGCACTGGCCGAGGCGATGCGTCGTGTAGCTTCTGGCCCCACCAACCAGGTAAACCCCTCGGAGTTGCAAACCTACGAAGGGTTGCTGCGACCACTCTTCTTCGACTTCGAGCAGTATGTGATTGCGCTGGCCGGCGACCACGTGGCGTTGGATAACTTCATTGTGCAGTTTGACCGCACCTTCCCCAAGGAGGGCCGCTTCCACACCCCCGCCTTCTATTCGGGCTATAACGGAGGTATGAACCCCATCAACTACTACTCGGGGGTCACCACCTCGGCCCCGAGCAACAAGTACCCCACAGCCTACAGCCAATGCGAATGGGCAATGGCGGTGTACAGCAAGGAGTAGCGAGAAATAAGTAACAAAAAATGGCGGGTAAAACCGCCATTTTTTGTTAGAAACGTATCGAAGCTGAGAGATAGAAGCTGCGAGGTGAAGCGTAGCGCAACGAATTATCGAGCGGGCGGTAGATATAGGCGTCGGCTGTGCGAATCGATCTCAGGCGCGAGGATTCATAGGCCGAGTAGGGGGTCGATTCGTCGCCCAGCAGATTCTCAAGGCGCAAAGAGAGGGTGAGTGAACTCTCGCTCCCCAAACGGAAGCGTTTCGAGGCCGAGAGTTCCAGACGAAACATATCAGGCAAAGACTCCTGGCGGGTAAAGAGCTCAAAGGCCTCCTCGGACTCGGCCGCCCCGAGTGCTATGCGTGTAGTGCGTCGCATAAAGTCGGGGTGGGCGTAGCGCATACCCGCATAGCTCACATCGGCACCCAATCCCCACGAAGAGCCGAAATAGGAGGCCGAAAAGAGTGCTGCAAGCTGCGGAACACCACCCGGTGTAAGCCCCTTCATATAGCTCTCGCTACGATCCGACAACAGGCGGTTGTCACGGTCATCATAGAGGCTCACCTTCGGATTGGCCGAATAGGAAGCCCGAAGAGCCGTAAGGGCTGCCGTGAGGCTCCAGCGACGATGGGGTCGAATACGGGCAGCAGCCTCCAGACCATAGTAGCGTGTAGCGATTCCCTCGACCACCCGATCCGAGTAGGCGGCGGCCAAATCATCATACACACGGTCGGTCAAAAGGGCGTTGCTCACCCCTCTGAGGTAGGCTGCCAGCGACCACTCGACCAGGTAACTTGTCCTGCGGTAGGCCAACTCCAAATCATAGTGCCGCTCCAAGGTCGGGCGGTCAATTGTGCGGTTGTTGTATTGAGGTTGCAAGAAGAGGTCATCGGCCCGAGGGGTACGTTCCTCAAAGGCGATGCGCAGAGCCAGGCTTTGGCGCGGGGTGAAGGCGTAGGCCGCCTCGGCATGCAGCAACCAGGGTGCAAACTCCAGGCTGCGTGAGCGACCATAGGAGCCACTGCCCGCAAAGAGCTCCTTTTCGTAGAATCCGTCGCGCTGCAGCTGCTCGCGGGCCACACGCAGGTGGGTTGCCACACGCCAGCGCAAAGTGTGATACTCGGCCGAAAGGCACAAGCCGAGGCGTTGCTGCTCAAAGGCGTAGTAGTAGCCGAAACGCTCCCCTTCTGCGACCCGTCGGTTGGGGTTGTGCATATCGTTTTGCAGCGACGAAGCGTAGGTATCGTCATCCTGCAGGTAGTAGTCGATATCCAAAAGATAGTCGGCACCCAGCAGGTCGCGCAACTCGAGGTAGTGGCACGAAAGTCGGTAGGCGGCCTCCAAGGCATAGTGCAGGGTCAGCCCCTCGCCGATGCGGCTTTGTGCCCCAAGCGAGAGTTTGAGGTCGGTGATTCCCTCAACAGCATCCTGCTCCACATAGCGTGCTCCATCATGCGAGAGGCTGTTTTGGGTGTAGAGCTCCTGCCAATCAATCTGTGTATAGCGGCTGTCGTGCGAGCGCCAGCGGTTAGCAACCTCCGTTTGGAGTGTCGGATCCGAGAAGTAGCTCGGCATCTTGCGGTAGTTGTCGGGGCGGGGTGTTTGGGCATCGAACCAACCCAGCGAGCCACTGCGCAGGAATCCGAACTCAGCCAGGGCCATTGCCCGAAGGGTGGTAGCCTTAGTGAGGCGCCACTCGAAGCCGGCACCCAGCAGGGGAAGCAACTCACGACGCACACGCGAACTGCGCTCCTCGCCCTGCCAGAATCCCCAGGCGGGGTTGTAGTAGTTGTCACCCACCAACTCAAAGGCCTCCTCGGTCGAAGAGCTGCAGAGCGCACGCTCCGAGGGGGCAAAGGCAGCCAAGAGCACCAAGCGCATTCGGTCGTCCCACTGCTTCTGCAGGTGGAGGGCCGAGCGCAGGGAGTGCTCATAGACTCCCAAGATGTGGGCATCACGACCCGTGCGGCCATCGACCAGCAGTCCGAGTTGCCAATCCCGCCCAAGAGGTGTAAAGAGCCTGTAGGCCGCACCTATGCGGTGGCGGCTGTCGGTCAGGTGGAGCGAGAGGCGATGGCTTGCCTGACGCACGTCGACGAAGGGCTCTTGGTTCAAGGCTGCAAATGTCAGAGATGCGGGCGAAGAGTCTGAGATGCGGGCCAGCAGTTGGAGGTTACGGCGTGAAGCGGCAAGACCTCCGAGCGTGTAGCGTTCGTCGGCATACCCCACACCACGCCGTGCAGCGGCCACCTCCGAAAAGGCGTAGCGCGTCACTTCGCCATAGAGATCCTCGGGGTGGAGAATGGCCCGAAAGAAGAGCGTTGTATCACTCTTCAGCATCGGCTGCCAGGGCTCGGGCCGAGCATAGGGATAGTAGAGTTCAGGCTCCTCCTGGGCCCGAACTTCGCCCAGGCAAATCACCATTGCAACCAACAAAAGCCAGCGACGCATACCCCAATCTCTTATGTAGACCGCTCCTAACGGGCCTTACCTCGAATCTCAATTACGGCCAAATCGCTGCGGGTTCCGATACGGAACGGCGGGCCCCAGAGCGACAAACCGCTCGATACCCAGATGTGGGCATGGCTCCACTTGCGGTAGCCATGGCTCTGCTCATAGAGGCAGTCGGTCAGCAGGTTGAGCGGAAAGACCTGACCTCGATGCGTATGGCCGCAGAGGAGCATATCCACCCCCAACGAATCGGCCTCGGCCAAGCCATAGGGCTGGTGGTCGAGTACGATGGTAGGATACTTCGCATCGGTATTGGCAAGCAGTTTATCGAGCGGTTGGCGCAGACGATTCGAGCGGTCGTCACGACCCACAAGTTGCACCCCCACGGGCAACTGCACCACGTCATCACGCAAGAGCCTTATGGGAGTTCTTTGCAGGTAGTCGGCCACGGCCTCCATACCGCTGATATACTCGTGGTTTCCGGGGACCATCCAAATCCCAAGGGGAGCCTTCAAGTCAGAGAGCGCCCAATCGAAGGGTTCTCTTTCAAGGGGTTTGAGTGAGTTGTCAATCAAATCACCCACAATAAGAATCAGGTCGGGCCTCTGGCGGTTGATAAGCTCCACATAGCGCTCCAAATCCTTCAGACCCGTACCGTAACCTAAGTGAAGATCACTAATGGCCACCACACGGATTGGTCTCTCCACTATGGTGTGCTCTAAAGTAATCTCCAGCCGCTCGACCTTGGGATGGCGGTAGTTGATGTAGCCATACAAAAGCAACACTACGCTCACGGGCAGGGCATACCATAGCGTATGGCCCATCGCAGGAAGAGTGAGTTTCAACGTATCGGCCACCGCAAGCGCCAAGACCGCATAGAGCAGAAAGGCCATCCAGACCGAGCCTACGGTGAAGAGTGTGCGCAGCAACCAATCGGGCATCGAAGAGTCACGAAGTCCGATGGAGAAAAAGAGCGAGAAGGCCACCACCCAGAAAAGAATCGAGAGCACAACCCGGGCCCAGAGGGGGAGTGCGGCCAGCGCCTGCCACATGCGCAAGCAGAGGTAGGCATTACCACCAAGATAGAGCAGCGGAATAATCCCAAAGAGCATCTTCATCTTCTGTTGTATCGGTTTAGAAATTTCATACGCCCGTTGTCCTGTAAGGCCTAAAGGCAAAAAATCAGCGTATATTGTAGGTATGGATGCTACGACCGCGGGCCGCGGGGAGGTAATTGACGCCCCACCAGCAGAGTTGCAGGCAGAGGAAGGCTCCGATGAGCATCAAACAGGCCTTGCGACAGCTTTGCGGGCGAGCCTTGCGCAGGTGCAGGCAGAGCAGGTAGGCCAACCAGGTGATGGCAGCCCAGGTCTCCTTGGGATCCCAGGCCCAATAGTGTCCCCAGGCCTCCTTGGCCCAAAGGGCTCCAAAGAGCATACCCAGCGAGAGGAACGAGAGGCCCACATAGAGCAGATTGTCGATTAGAAATATCTCCTGGCGTGAGATCTTTTTATCGGGTCGCACCAGCAGCCAGAGAGCCATCAGGGTTGCTGCACCAAAGAGGGCATAGGAGAACATGTAGACAATGACATGCGGGGCAAACCATGGGCTTTGGAGGGCCGGCATCAGGGTCTTGGAGTGAATCTCGGGTTTGAGCAGATTGATGCAGATAAAGACAAAAGCCATCAGTGAGCTGAACGAGAGAATCCACTTATAGCGCCAGCGGCCATAGACCATCAGCCCCGCAACGGGCAGAAAGAGGGTATACCAAAGGCGTGTTTCACCCATCGTGCGCAGCGGGGGTCGCTCAAGCGAGAGCCACATTCCCAACACAAAGGCAAAGAAAACAGCCAGGCCCAGAAGCGTCAGGGCAATGGCTCCACGACGACGCTCACGCCAGGCGCAGAGGGCACCACCTATCCAACAGAGTTGGCTGGGGAGGGCAAACCAAATCAGATACTCCCAACTCATTTTTCATCTTGTTTTAAGCGATTGTTCGCAGGCTTGGGCGCCATAAAAAAGAGCAGTGAAAGGGCACCAAGCACCATCATCCATATTCCCAGGTAGACCCAGCGCAGCCAGGGGTCACGCACCAGCTCAAAGACCGACGAGCTGCTCCAACGGCCCATCGGCTCATCATAACTGTACTGATAGATCTTCCAGCCGTCAATCTCAAGGGGGCGATTCACCTCAACCACCCCACGTTGCCGCCCGCCCGATTGGGTGTAGAGACTCACCTCGGAGGCGTAGCGTCGAGGTTCCCGCTCGGGCATTAGAAGCGAGCACTCCTCATCCAGCCGCAGGGAATGGTTCGGAAATAGATGGCTGCCACACGACAGCCAGCCGTGCACGGTTCTGTCACCCTTGCGAGCCACAACCTCCAGCGCGGTTGTCGCTCCGGTCGCATTCCAGGGCTCGTAGCGCACCGTCGAATCGGTGTGAACAACTGCGGCGTACTCCAGCTCCTGCAGCACCTCCACCTGCCAGCCGTCAAACTCCCCCTCGGGATGGATTTTGCCATCGCCATAGGTCATCAGAAGCAGCTTTGCCGGATATTGCTCCAGGGTGAAGTCGTGCAGCTCGATGGCGAGTTCAAGTTCACGCAACTCCCCCTGCTCGTCAAGGGCCCGCCACTCGGCACTACCCTCCTGTACGGTCATGCGCAACTTTTCGATGTCGGCACTTCCCAGCGTGGCGCAGACCAAAGCGATGAAGAGGCCCAAATGGTTGAGCAGGAAGGGAATCTCACGCAGTCGAAAGCGGTGCAGATGCTCCAGGCTCGTGAGGCCCAGAATCACCACCACCCAGAGCCACATAAGCACAAAGGGCCAAAAGGTGAGCATCTGCTCGAGCCAGCTGCCGCCACTTTCGCGCTGGGGCGTAAGACCCATCACTAAGGTAAGGGCCAAAGCCCAGGTCAAAGCCGGTACAGCCGCTTCGCAGCGCATCATCCACTCTATAGCATAGATGCGTGCACGGAATAGGTAAGCCACCACAAGGGCCGCAATCAAGAGGGCCAACAGAACGAGATTGACCGGTCGGGCAAGGCTCTCCCAGTCAATCGGCCCCAAAGTCAGTTGCCAGAGCAACCCTACAACAAGAAGGCCTCCTCCGATGAGAAAGCCCTCTTTAAATTTCCAAGGTCTCAACCACATAGCCTTATTGGTTTGGAATCTGTAAAAGGAACTCAGATACCGTTTACTACCATTGAGAACCCGCAACTACTCTTCAATCAGATTTCCCTGCTGCTTGGCAAGTGCCACCCACTGGGGAACAATCTGCTGCATAAACTGCTCCTTGTCGGCACGACGCTTGGCCATGTCGATACCGCAGTAGGCCGCAGCCTTTTCGCGGGTCGAGAGGTCGGGCATCGGCACCTGATCCAGATAGCCGTGCTTGGCCAGGGTCTGGGAGATAGCCAGGCGGGCACGCAGCGCATAGTCCAAACCGCTCGAGAGGATGCGAACCACCTCCTGCGGTGCATGGAACGAAGCTCCGTGCGAAGCTACAGCGTAGTCCCAACGCCACTGACCTTTGCGGATAAACTTCAGGGCCTCCTCCATCTCGGCCTCGGTGGCACCCTTATCCCAGGCAAACTTGGCCTCGATGTGGGCCTTGGCGAGCTCCTCCTCGAGGCGGTTTCTCACCTCGTTGCACTTATCCTGACGCTCATAGACATTCTGACGCAGGGTCTCCTCACTCTCGCGGTGGCAGACCAGACAGGTGCGCTCCATCTTGGCGAGCGGACTCTGTACCTGGTGGTCGGTGAACTTCACGCCACCCTCGGCCATATAGGGCATGTGGCAGTCGGCGCACGAAACTCCGCGCTGGCCGTGAATACCCTGCAAGGCCACCTCGTAACCCGGGTGCTGAGCCTTGAGAATCGGGGTGCGGCTCAGGGCGTGGATGTAGTCGTAGTAGCCACGCTCGTCAAAGTAGCGCTCGGCATCCTCCATCGTATAGCCGTAGTCGTGCGGGAAGACCAGGTACTGATCCTTCTCGGGGGTCTCGGGATAGTCGTGGAAGTAGTACTCGACATGGCACTGTGCACATACCAGCGAGCGCATCTCGTTTTGCGTAGCATTCTTGATATCCAGACCGCGACGCTCGAAGGACTCGACAAGCGCAGGACGGCTGATGGCCAAATCCATCGTCTCGCAGTTGTGGCAATCGGCACATCCGATGGGATTCATCACCTCCGAACCCCACTTGGCCCAATTGGCCTTGTAGAACTCGGCCACACCCACCGAATCCATCAGGCGGGGTACGTCGGGGCTCTTACAGGTCCAGCAGGTTCCGGGCTGATTCGAGCCACTCTGCAGCTCGGTGGGAGCTCCGGTGCGCAGAATCTCGCGCATATCCTCCAGGGCGTGCATGTGTCCGCGGGGCGCATTGTAGTCCCACGAGAAGGCGTAACCGGCCCACAGAACCACCATGTTGGGGCGCTCGTCAAGCACGGGGTCCGAGTCGCTGGACATATACTTCGAGCGGAAATCGGTCTGCTCGGTAGCACGCCAGGTCTCGTACTCGCGCGGGAAGTCGCTGCGGAACTTGGGGTTCTGCGACACAATCCCCTGCATCGGGGTACGGCGGTTGTTGAAGATGGAGGCCACCTCGGCACGACGCTCCACAAGGGCCGAAACACAAAGTCCCAGCACAAATACTACGGCCATCGAGCCGCCGAAGAGCAGCCAGCTCTGCCACGATTTCAATCTCTTGTCACTCATATTCTTTTACTGTTTTTTGATTGCATTTTTCAGCCACTCGGGGGTGGGCGATTCGGGATAGGGCACCTGTGCGGCGGGGGTCGTCGAGAGGCCGTTTCGGCGGCCGTGAGGCACCTGACGATGGCAATCCCAGCAGGCCTTACCCTCGCCTGCACGAGCCATCATATAGTCGATTTTTCCGCTCTTGACCAGCTCGGTATTGAGCTCCGTATGGCAGCGGATGCAGTTGTCCATAATTACACGCGACGAAGGGGTCTTGGCCGCAGGAGCCTGGGGCTCGGCAAAGAGCAGGAAGGCTCCTAAGTGTTTCATGCCGTCTACCCCCTTGAAGGCGTACTTGCGCAGGGCGTTCTGCTGCGGAACGTGGCAGTCGTTGCAGGTTGCATTGCGAGCGTGCGACGAGTGGTCCCAGGTGACATAGTAGGGGGCCATGATGTGGCAGTTCACACAGGCCGCAGGGTCGTCGCCCAGGTAGGTGGTGAATCGGAGCATATAGAGAAAGAGTAATCCCACGCCCACAACAAGGCCGGAGAGCACCAGCAAGAGCACCCGCTGTCCACGCGAAAGACGCTCAAAAAATCGCTTCAGAGGCTTCATTTTTCATCTGTTTGCAGTGTAGCGACACAAATTTACTCCTTAATTTTCGATTTTGCAACTTTTTTACTACTTTTGTCTATATATTAAGGAAGGAACAAGGTCTGAGGCGGGAGTCCGAATGAATTGCTTCGCAAAGTTTGCCACGGCTTCAAGAGGCCTCGCAACGACTGCAGAAGCCCCCAACCCCACTCCCTGTCCAACCACTAACCACTAATTGCTAATTATAAAGCCATGAGATATAAAGCCATCGTTTTTGACCTGGGAGGAGTGCTTTTTCGGCGTGACCCGAAGAAGTGTACGCCCGATTTCATCGAGTTTTTTGCCTTTGTGCGCTTCCCGAAGATGCCCCATTTTTGGGAGGAGTATGACCGTGGCACCTACTCGCTCGACGAGGTCATCGACCTGCTCTGTCGTGAAAAGCAGGTGACGCGCAAGCAGTGCGAGGAGTATGTCCGCCTGGCCATCGACAAGCAGGAGGCCATCGTCCCCACGGCCCGACTGATCGAGGAGCTGAAGGGGGCGGGCTACAAGCTCTATGTACTCTCGAATATGTCGCGCGAATTTATCGACTTCCTGCGTCTGCAACCCGTCTACCGCCACTTCGACGGCGAGGTGATTTCGTGCGAGGAGCGGGTCGTGAAGCCCGAGCCGCGCATCTACCAAATCCTCAAGGAGCGCTACGCCCTGACCGAGGGTGAGGCCCTCTTTATCGACGATAGGGCCGAGAATATCACGGCCGCCGAAAAGGAGGGTATCTGCGGCTTCCACTTCGACCGCGAGAACCCCGAGGCTGCCTGCAACGAGCTGCGCCGGATGTTGCTTTAACTAAAAAAAAGCATTTCTGAGCGCATGCATAGCCCTCTTCGTAGAGTTTGAGGAGCTTTTCGGGGTTGCGCTCCAAGCGGGAGATGGTGATGGGTTTCTGGGGGCGGATGACCGTCAGTTCGCCACGCTCTTCAAGCTCCTCGACAAGGGCTATCTGCTCGTTATAGCGGCTGTTGCGACCGGCAATAGCCTCACGCAGAGCGGGATATTTGCGGTAGAAGGGGAAGGGAACCCGGGTCGGCCGGTCGGGTTTGCGGTAGCCCTTGTTGCGGGTCAGCACCACCACATTATCGGTATAGCCCAGGGCGCGGGCACGCTCCAGGGGTATCGAGTCGGCGATACCGCCATCGAGCATCGGGCGGCCATCGACCTCGGCAATCGGGCAGACAAAGGGGAGACTGCTCGAGGCACGCACAATTTGGATAATGCGCTCGGGCGAGTGCTTCTCCTCCCAATAGCAGGCCTCACCCGTCAGACAGTCGGTCGTCACCATCTCGTAGCGCTCTTCACAAGCAGCATAGGCAGCATAGTCGTAGGGGATGATGCGGTTGGGGAAGTCGTCGAAGAGCAGGTCAAAGTCCATGATATTTCCCTTCAGGAGCAGGTGCCGAAGGCCGATATAGCGATGTTTGGCCAGCAGGTCGATATTCGAGTACTTGGCCCTACCCCGCTGCCCCGAGAGGTAGGAGAGTCCGTTGCAGGCCCCGGCACTAACGCCAATGGCGTAGGGAAAGCGAATCCCCCGATCCATCAGGCAGTCCAGCACACCACAGGTAAAGACACCCCGCATGCCACCACCCTCGAGAATCAGGCCCGAGTGCTCCGTAATTTCGATTTTTCTGTTCTGGTTCTGCATAGCAGCGTTGCTATTTTGGGCAAAATTAACACACCTGCGCCATTTTTGCAAATTTCGGGCAAAAAACAGAGGCTGCGGTGCAAATCATGGATAAATCACTCGGTTATCGAGCCACTTTTTTGTTTTTTACAAAAAAAGATTTACCTTTGTTAGGTTAAATGAGAAACTAACAACACTAAAAATAGAATTGACGTATGAAAATCAATTTTCAACTGGAATATGGAACCAACTGGGGAGAGAACCTGGTGGTGGTTATCGATTCCGCTGATGCCGAGCGTCTGAACCTCGAGCCCGTCTATGCGATGCGCTATCAGGAGGGTCTGTGGACGCTCTCGCTGGAGCTTCCCGAGGGGGCTTCGCTGGGCTACCGCTACCGGGTGGTGGGCGAGCAGAACCAAACCCTGCGCGAGGAGTGGGGAGGTCGCTCGCACCGCATTGCCGCTGCAAAGAGCCTGACGGCCTGCCGTCTGATCGACCGCTGGTGGGATATGCCGCGTGAGGCAGCTCTCTTCTCGTCGGCCTTCACCGAGGGTATCTTCTCGCGCCAGAAGCACCAGAAGGAGGCTGCGGCCGCTGCCGGAACCATCCTGCTGCAGGTCGATGCTCCGATGGTACGCCCAGACGAGGTGCTGTGCGTCGTGGGTGAGTCGCCCCTGCTGGGTGGCTGGGATGCCGAGAAGGCTCTGGTGATGAGCGATGCCTCGTATCCCACCTGGAAGGTGGCCTTCAAGGCCGGCAAGCTCACCCCGGGCTTCGCCTACAAGTACTTGGTCAAGAAGGCTGCAACCGGCGAGGTGGTAACCTGGGAGGCGGGTCCGAACCGCTATTGGGAGCAGAAGATGCCCGCCACGAAGGAGTGCACGGCTTATAGCGACTACATTGCCGAGCCCGCCATGGCCCCCTGGAAGGGTGCCGGTGTGGCGATTCCCGTATTCTCGCTCCGCTCGGAGGAGAGCTTCGGTGTGGGTGAGTTCTACGACCTGAAGAAGATGGTTGATTGGGCCGAGAAGACGGGGCTGAAGGTGATTCAGATTCTTCCCATCAACGATACGACGATGACCGGTACCTGGCAGGACTCCTACCCCTACAACGCCAACTCGACCTTTGCTCTGCACCCGATGTTTATCAATCTGGCCGCCATCGGCAAGCTGAAGTCGAAGGCTGCAATGACCAAGTACGGAAAGTTGCAGAAGGAGCTCAACGAGCTTTGGGAGGTGGACTACGAGCGTGTAAACAACTCGAAGCAGGAGTATCTGAAGGCTATCTTTGCGGAGGTAGGCGAGAAGACCTTCAAGTCGAAGGAGTTCAAGGCCTTCTTCGAGCGCAACGAGTATTGGTTGCGTCCCTATGCCGCCTTCTGCTCGCTGCGCGACAAGCACCACACCCCCGACTTCTCGCAGTGGGGCAAGTATGCTAAATATGACAAGAAGCTCATCGAGAAGTATACCTCAGAGAAGAGCGAGGCCTACCAGGAGGTTGCCCTGGCCTACTTCACGCAGTACCACTTGGACAAGCAGCTCACAGAGGTTCGCAACTACGCACACGCCCACGGTGTGATTCTGAAGGGTGACATTCCCATCGGTATCAGCCGCACGAGCTGCGATGCGTGGGTCAATCCCGACCTCTTCCACATGAATTCGCAGGCGGGTGCTCCGCCCGATGATTTCTCGGTGCTGGGTCAGAATTGGGGCTTCCCCACCTACAATTGGGAGAAGATGGCCGAGGATGGCTTCGCCTGGTGGAAGGCCCGCTTTACGAAGATGGCCGAGTACTTCGACGCCTACCGCATCGACCACATCCTGGGCTTCTTCCGCATCTGGGAGATTCCCTACGAGTGCGTACACGGTCTGCTGGGTCACTTCAACCCCGCACTCCCCTTCTTCGAGGATGAGATTCGCGGCTACGGACTCTGGTTCAACTACCAGCGTCACGTCGAGCCCTACATCTACAACTATATGCTCGACGACTTCTTCGGTGACGCCGCCCAGGAGGTACGCGAGAACTACCTGTGGGATGCCGGTTACGGCCGCTTCACGCTGCGTGAGGAGGTTTCGACCCAGCGCAAAATCGAGGCGCTGTTTGCCGGTAAGGAGGATGACCGCTCGCGCCGCATTGCCGACGGTCTGATGGGCCTGCTGGACGAGGTGCTCTTTATCGAGGATCCCGTGAAGCGCGGTCAGTACCACCCCCGCATCTCGGCTCAGTTCACCTACAGCTATCGGGCAATGAACGACGGCGAGCGTGCCGCCTTCGACCGCCTCTACAACGACTTCTACTACCGTCGTCACAACGAGTTCTGGCGAGGTGAGGCCATGCGCAAGCTCCCCGCCCTGCTCTCCGCTACGCAGATGCTTGTCTGCGGTGAGGACTTAGGTATGATTCCCGACTGCGTACCGCAGGTGATGAACGACTTGCAGATTCTCTCGCTCGAGATTCAGCGTATGCCCAAGGATCCCAAGGCCGAGTTCGGAAATACCTATTGGTATCCCTACCGCTCGGTTTCGGCCACCTCGACCCACGACATGGCTCCGATTCGTGCCTGGTGGGAGGAGGATCGCGATACGACGCAGCGCTTCTTCAACAGCGCCCTCTGGGAGGGTGGTGCCGCTCCGCAGTTCTGCGAGCCCTGGATTGCCGAGAAGATTCTCAACCAGCACCTCGCATCGCCCTCGATGCTCGTGATTCTGCCCCTGCAGGATTGGTTGGCCGAGGATGGCGAGCTGCGCCGCTGGATTCCCCAGGAGGAGCGTATCAACGTGCCCGCTATCCCCCGCTACTATTGGCGCTACCGCATGCACATCACCTTGGAGCAGCTGCTCAAGGAGGATGCCTTCAACGAGCGTCTGCGTGAGCGTATAACCAACAACGGCCGATAAACTCGGCTCAATATCAGGTAAAGAGGGGTGAGTTTCAAGACTCGCCCTTCTTCCTTTTATTATACAGCGCCGTGATATAGACCGTGAAGATGGGAAACATCGCCATTCCGACAATTGGCAGTAGGACACAAATCACCTTGCCGACCGTCGTTACCGGAAAGATGGCCGCACCTACGGTCGTCACATTCATCCAGGCCCACCAAAGGGCATTTCCGAAGCCTCGCAGGTGGGGATTGACCAGCACCTCGAAGTCGTAGAAGACTAAGGCCGAGAGGTAGGTGAAGAGAACCACCGTAATCACATAGGCCAAAAAGAGCTGCCGCACACGCCCCTCAATCATCCAGCTGACCACCAAATAGAGAGCCAAGAAGGAGCGTAGCAGCGGCATCGAGGCGACAACCATCGCCTCGGAGCGTGAAAGTTCCCAATGACACCACTCGGCCACATTGAGCCACGGAACAGCCAGCAGGAAGAAGATCAGATAGCCCAACACCTTCCAGCCCTTGGCTCCGTGGACCAACCAGCGAATCGCCAGGTCTATCAGAAAGAGGGAGCAGACCAGCAGCTGCAAACCATAATACCAGGTCGAGAAGTGGAGGTTGTTACCTCCGATAATCTCGATCGAGAGCCCTGCAACCAGCACCACAGCCGCCACAAGCGAGAGCAGATGGGTGAACTGCAACAGGGGATGCAACGAAAGATTCTTTTTCATAATGCACAAAGCGAAGCATATCAAACCAATAGCTCCGAAACAAATAACATACCAAGAAAATAATGGAACAATTTTGTAAAAATTTTTTAGAAATATTTTGGAAGTATAGAAAAAAGCGCTATCTTTGCACTCGCTTTTGAAGCAATGGCGAGATAGCTCAGCTGGTTAGAGCGCATGATTCATAATCATGAGGTCGAGAGTTCAAGTCTCTCTCTCGCTACAACACGAATCAGTAAGTTTCCACTTACTGATTTTTTTATTGGCATTTATAAAATCCTGAGATATGGCAACTATGGATGTGGAGGCTCGCGTAAAGCGGGCACGCGAACTCTTCAATTCGGGCTACAACTGCTCGCAGTCGGTGGTTTTGGCCTACTGCGACTACTTCGGCCTGGATCCCAAGATGGCAGCTACGCTCTCGGCTCCGCTCGGCGGCGGCATGGGCCGTCTGCGCGAGGTGTGTGGCGCCGTAAGCGGTATGAGCCTGCTGGCAGGATTGATATGCCCCGCCTTCGACCCCGCAGACCAGCCGGCCAAGGCGGCCAACTATGCCTTGGTGCAACGATTTGCCGAGTGCTTCCGTGAAGAGAATGGCGCCATCGTCTGCCGTGAACTGCTGGGCCTGGGTCGCCAAAAGGATGACCCCACCCCCTCGCCCCGCACCGCCGAATACTACCGCAAACGCCCCTGCGTGGAGTATGTCGCCACCGCCGCCCGCATCGTCGGCAACTACATACAGAGTTCATTGGAACTCAATAGCTCAAATGAGCAATGAGCAATTGACTAAAAATGAGTCGCTTAATCGACTCATTTTTAGTTTCCATTCAGTCATTGCGAGCACCTTTTGGTGCGTCGCAATCTAAAAATTCCTCCCCTATGGCAGGGGAGGTGCCCCGTAGGGGCGGAGGGGTCGGTTCTCTTTGTCGCCCAAACCCCTCAGTCCTTCGGACAGCTCCCCTAAGCACAGGGGAGCAATTGTTTAATAGACTCCGGTGAAGGGCTCTTGGACAGATGCTTGCATCAATGCCCAAAGAGTCCACCGCCATTTAAGGCCATAGGCCGGCGCTCTAAAACAAAAAAGGGCCTGTCTAACAAGTCCTAAAAAATGAAAATCACCCCCGTCAGACACACTTCTAGCGGGGGTGAAATCGTTAAAATCAGACTTGTTGGACAGCTCCTACTTTGTCGGGGAGACTGGATTCGAAGCGCAGGGCTTTAGCCCAAGCTCGCCGGATTACCAATAAAGAGGGCGCAGCCCACAATACAACTAATCCGGCAACCATCATTCAAGAATACCAACCTCCACAACAAGAATTTTGTGAAGAGCGCATCAGCGGAGCTGAAATGGAGAAGGGCTCTTGGGGCAGATGCTTGCATCAATGCCCGAAGAGTCCACCGCCTTTTAAGGCCATAGGCCGGCGCTCTAAAACAAAAAAGAGCCTGTCTAACAAGTTTTTTGTTAGATGGGCTTTTTTTATAT
>CAYRPL010000014.1:0-21417 GCA_964426045.1 uncultured Alistipes sp.
AGGCACTTATGATAAAGAGTATTGCTCCGACCAACATCATAATGGCTTTCTTAACTCCGTCTTCACCAATATTCATTTTTATTGTTATCTGAAGAGCTGATATAATACCTACCACAGTAGCCAACGCATAGCAAATGTATAGGACATAGAGCATCATCGTAACTACATAGTCGTGCATGGAGGCAAGGGCATCAGCACCCCAACTGTAATTTACACCTCCGCATTTGGCATATACACTTATTGGTATTATGCCAAGCATCATAATAAGCAAGCATGGTTTTAATATGGTTAACTTCATAATTCATTGATTACCTTTTTCCAATCCAGCTCTGTATCATCATCAATATGACCTCCATTGATTAAGGCCAACTGAAGTTTTTCATCTGTGCATGGATTTGACATGAATGACTCAACGGTCTCCATAGCTTCATCTATCTGTGATTTAATCTCAGCAATTGGCGATGGGCTATCAGTGGAAGACCCCTGGTTTTCATCGATAGTTGGAGCATTCTCTTGTTCCAAATATTCGGTAGTGTAATCTTCCTCTCCAATACTGAAACCAGAGTAGCTTTCGGATACTTGTACACCTTCATCAGGGTCATCTGTCACCGAAAACACCTCTACATCATTTTTACCGTCTTTTTTCTTTCCGTAAAGGTCCTGCATAATCATTACTGCAAAGTAGATGATGTATGCCACCGTGAGAGCAATTGCGAATATAAAGTATGAACTCATCTTTTGAAGTATGATATTTAATTATGATTAAAGTTTGATGCAAAGGAAAGTCTTAAATATGATTTATTGAAATAATCTTCTTAAAAACCACTCAGAAAGGGGTGAATTTGATTGAAAAATTGTAAATCATACTTTAATATCATACTTTGAAGAGAAAATAGGTAATAAAATAGGACGACCTTTTGAGTCGCCCTAAAACTGATATTGATGTGTTTTATTTCTTTTTTCCTAATAAATAGTCGTTGAGATCCTTGTACTCTTGATATCTTACAGACTCATCAAAGACTCTATGGTCATATAATCCTCTGATTGTCTCTACAGTCTTTTGACCAGCAGTGTCATTATCCAAATAACAGTGGATAGATGAGAATTTATCCAACTCTTCGAGACACTTCTTCAGATTTCCTATTGAGTTT
This sequence comes from uncultured Alistipes sp., assembly GCA_964426045.1. Classification (GTDB taxonomy): domain Bacteria; phylum Bacteroidota; class Bacteroidia; order Bacteroidales; family Rikenellaceae; genus Alistipes. The sequence continues at coordinate 1,152 of CAYRPL010000014.1, forward strand.
AGAATCATATAGTCGGTGGATGATTCTATACAGATGAATCTGTTATTCGCTTTCAGTAATGTAAGATAGGATAAGAAGTCCATAAATCCTTCAAATATACATATGTGTTCTTGTATTACACCATTGCACATGTATACCATAGTTATATCCTTATTCTTGTAGCATCCTTTATAATAGAAATTTCTGATTTCATAACCACCAGACCGATTGCCGAAGGCAATACCAAAATATGCTCTTTGGCGTAATTTGTAATGGATCTCATGACAATACTGTTTGGCCAAGTTGATGTCTACTAGACGAGATTTGACATACGACAACAATGCATAGTTGTTGAGAGGTATGACTTCTACATTCCTAAACATATCCTCGATAGGGGGAGGCTGTATGGTCGATGGCTTGATTCTGATGGAATCAGCACAGGGAACCTGATTGCTCAGTATAGATAGAACTTCACTAACGCTGCTTGTATTGAATAGGTACTTCCCAAGTAGGATAATATCACCTCCATCAGCCACTCCAAAATCGTACCATTCATTCTTGTTGTTGTCGACCTTAAATGATGCGGTTCTCTCAGATCTGAATGGTGATTTGAACCAGTATTGTCCACACTTTGATTTGGTAGGCTTGTATCCTAATTGCTTAAGATATTCTACTATGCTTATTTGTTTTGCTTCAAGTATATTCATGTCTATTCGGTTTAGTCCAACTTATATATATACCCAAACTAAACTAAACTGCTTCTTGTGCAGAGCGGTTCCTTGTCAAAGATGTATCCTTGTTCTTCTTTGAGGAGAACATTTATATTGGACAAGAACTTGCAGAGTTTAACAATAGTATTTCGACCTCTGGCGTAACCAATGCTAGCATAACCAGTCTTTAAGGAGTCTAGTAATTCCTGATATCCCATACATTGTTTCTCTTTGAAAGCACACTCCAAGGCTTCAAGATGCTGTTCGTTGCTCATGTCTGCATATGAAGCTATTTTCTCCTTTATCTTAGTAAACTTATAATCGTTTACTAACTGAGGTAATGCATCTTCATTAATTTCGAAAGCAAACGGAACAAACTCCTTATCTCTGATATGTACAGCCCTGACTTCACTAATATTGGGATTCTCTGCATTCTTAGATACTTGTAATATGGTTTCAGCCTTGTTGTTAAGTTCTGTACCAATATGTCCACGTGTATTATCATCACCTTTATTCTGATGAAGTACCGTGTGAATATGCATTTCGTAGTAACTTGACCACCGCATAAGTTCGTTGATGATATTCAGAGATTCACATGGTGAATTAATGTCATGAATCAAGTCTCTGATACCATCAATTATTACTAGACCGATATTCTCTTCCTCTTCCAATGCACAACTTATAATTTCTCGTCTTTGCTCTGGTGTATATTCTCTGAGGACAAAAAATAGGATTCTATCGTCATCCTTATCTATAGGTAAGTCGGCCAACTTCATAATTCGTTGCATTACCTTGTGGCAATGACATTTGCTCTGTTCTGTGTCAACATAAAGGATGCGTTCTTTTCCTTTGGGCAGAATAGTCTTATACTTCAGTACCTCTTTCCCTGAGAGGGCAGAAGCTACTAATGCAGATACATTGAACGTTTTCTTGCTTTTAGGTTTCCCAGTTGATGCACTAAAATTTCCCAATGTTGCCACAGTTGTTCCATTTACCTTAATAATCTCTGGAGGGAACTCGTATTTGTCTGTTACATTTAATCTTATATGTTTAAGAAGTAACTTGTAATTGGTACCGTCGATTTTGGTACCACTCCTCATGTCTATCGGTGATTTCATAATCTGTTCGCTTTTCTTTTATGTTCTTTGGCTAATTCATGAGCTTTGGTTGCTGCAATTGCATTGATTTCATCCATTGAGCGTACTGGATGACGGCTTATCCATTTGAGCAGGTCTTCACGCTTGATGAAAATGCTTTTACCATTTGGCTTATAGTAAGTCAACTCTCTGTTTGAGGTAATCTTATACACGGTGCTTTTGCTTAAGCCAAGATATTTAGACGCTTCATCAATGCTATAATACTCCTTGATAGTATATGCAATCTCGGAAATGGCCTTCATGTACTTAAGCAATTCTTGAAGACCATTGAATTGCTCCAAATAGCTCTTCACTTCCATTATTTTCTCTTGAAACTGACCTATGTCATGAGTTTCAATCATCTCTTGAGCTTTCTTAAGTCTCTCGATGTACAGTTCTAGTTCACGTGGAGTCATAAGGATGCAGAATTTGAGTTAGCATTTTCGAATGCATGTGCTACAACAGGATTTTGTTGTGCCCATCTTTTCAATTCTTCCCGATTGAAGAATATCATCCCACCATTAGGCTTATAATATGGAATGAGTTTAGCAGAGGTTAGTTTATAAAGATAGCTAGGTGATATACCTAAGAACATGCAGGCTTCAGATGATGTGTATACTTCTTTAAGCGTCCACATCTTATCATCAATCTTGTTGATTTCTGTTTCGATTCTTTCATCGAGTTTTGTCAACATCGAATAAAGGTTCTGAACACTTGATTCCAGATGCTGGATAGTTTGTGGGGAAATAGCATCCCTCATCTCTTGTCTTCTTTGTTTCATCTTACTAATTTTTGAAGTGAATAAAAAAGGCTTTGCCCTCAGTAATAACCGGTTACGAGGGCAAAGCTACAGAGATGAGATGGCTCATAAAATTGAGAATGTTGATTCTCTACATCATTCTCAACACGAATCTCAACATTTATTTCTTCTTTTTACTTACTTTTCTTCCTTTGACTTCTCAATAATCTTATCTATCAATGAAAGTAATTCACGTTCCTTGGGTGACGGAGGGCGTTCTTTCAATCTATATAGAGTAGATGAATAATCGTGCTGTTCAAGGTATTTGCAACCTGAAGAACTCCGAACCATTTGGCGTTTCGCAAGATCCACTTGCCATGTGTTTACAAGTATACCGTGTGAAGCCAATCTGTCAAAGAAAAGAACAACTCTTGTATTATTCGAAGAGCTAAGGCTTCTGATTTTCATTTCACCCATTAGAGCTTTGGCATCGCTTTCGTCAATGTGCTCCTTAAACAAGTTGACCTTATTTGCTATATGTACAATAATATCTATATGTTTTTGGGTTACTGGATTGGTTACGCTAAGAATACCAACAGGTCGTGCATTTGATAATTCTTCAGTCGCAATCGGGCTTGACTTTTCTTGAGGAATGTCAAATCTATAAAACTCAACTATAAGTTGGTCAATATCTTCTTCCGTGAATTGCGGTTTAGAGAGATAATTTCTCACCAATCCTTCGTGCTCAGTCAAGAGGGTCAATACTATATTGTAATTCTGCTCGTGACCGTTCTTACTCCATGCATCTTCGTTGTCGTGATGCTTGATTGAATTTAGATAGTCATTCATGAAGCGTTTATAACTTTTCTTCGATGAAATAACTTCTTCTTGAAAAAGTACATGTGCTGTGCTGAGCAATTCAGCTAGGCCTTTTCTCCCAATTTTAGGACTGACATAGGTCGAACGCCTTACAAATTTGTCAAAAAAGAGAGATGAGGCAAGATAAATTTCGTCTCATTGTTCCTTGATTTTTAATTTGTAATTCAATTATGTATAAAGTTCTCATAGAGAATTTATTTTGCTAATTAATAATCACTTAGCATTGTATCTTTTCGTAATTTTACTAAGCTCTGGATCATATGTATCATAGACTCCCTTTCTTTTAAGCTCTCCAAGACCTGTGACCATGGCATCTTTATGAGGAACTTTGCCAAAAATTCTGAAACAGCAACATGCTTTAACCCACACCAATCGTTTGTTGGTTGGTGTAAATGCTTCTGTCAGAAAATATGACAATTGTCTTTGGCTTTTAATCCATTCAACAGGCCTGGAGAACTTGTTGGCATCAAAGATTCCTTGAAAGTCCTCTAATGTAGTATAGTGAGCTATGTATCCACCTTCCACTAAATCCATGTACATACGCTTTATGCGTTGTTTTGGATAGGGGCAGTAGAATGTATCATTGTCGCTTGATACCTGTAGAAGTGAGCTAAAGTCCGCCTCTGGATATAAACTCATAGCATACTCGTGCTTGACTCTGCCTGATTCAGTTTGAGCTAAGGGGATACCGCCCACACGATAACTCGCTCTATTCCATTGCTTCTCGAAATAGACATACTTACATCTATTGGGAAACTTCAAGATGGTTGCTATGGCATAGGCTATTACTCTGAGCTGTGAACCAGTTGTGGTTTCCAAAGGCATAAAGTGCTCATCAAGAAGACCTCCATCAACAGCTCGTTGCAAAAGGTTGACTGTGAGTTCGTTTGCAAGGGCAGGAATCAAGTCGGGATATTCACTTTTGTTTTCTGCCTTGACTTTCCGAACAACGGCTTGTATCTTATGCATCTGTTTAATGAAGCCAATCAGATCTGGGCGTAGTCTTGCATCTAATCGACCATTCTTCTTGTTAACATATTCCTTGATGTCATCGATAGAGCCGATTCTATCAAGCTCTTCAGCGATAATCTTGCATGAACTTTCCTTTAGATACTTGTAAACGCTATCTACCCATTCTTTAGACTGACTAATGTCTTCTTCAAAAGTCTTAAAATACAGGTCTGTATCAAAATCTGCATCAATCCAGTAGCGAAGTTGTTTAACCAATCTTCCTATCTTTGCCATTGCTATAACGGCATGTTGTCTGTTCATTGCTTCCATACTTACAGAGATTTAATCATCCAAACTCGGAATCAATGAAACAGCCTTCTGCTTATTCTTGTCAAGTACCTTAGCATATATTTGAGTGGTCTTGATGTCCTTGTGACCAAGCAGTTTTGACACGGTAAATAAGTCGGCACCCAAATCCAGCATGAGAACTGCAAATGTATGGCGACTGCAATGGAAGGTCAATTCTTTCTTAGTGATTCCAGCTGCGTCACACCATTTTCTCAAATAATTGCTAATCCAAACTCCGTACTTGAACCCACTAAATACACGTTCTGTCGGTTCACCTCGTTCACCGAGGTATTTAACGGCCTGTGCAGGAATATCCATGTATTCTTGTCCACCGGTTTTCTTTTGTTTGAACTCGATTCTTGTATACTCTCCAAACTTCTTGACCTCTTCCCAAGTCAACTTCTCAATATCACTAGCTCGGAGACCTGTTAAGCAGGAGAAAAGAAAAGCTCTCTTCAATAGGGGTGAAGCACATGGAGTATTTGCAAGCAACTTCACTTCATCGAAAGTGAGATAATCTCGCTTTACTTCCTCTGCCTTGAATCCTGTAATGCCGATTATGGGATTGGTCGGAATGATTCTTTCATTAAAAGCATGATTGATACAAGCTCTCAATTTATTAAAGTATGAGACCTTTGTATTGGTTGATAGTTTTTCATATACACGCTTTGGTGCATTTGGGCCACGTTTAAAGTCCTCCTTGTCCGCAACATCAAGATAGTCCTTGAAGCCTTGTACAAATTCAGGAGTTACTTCACGGAATGTAGTCTTCTCATCGCAATAGATCTCTAAGTAACGAAGACAACTCTTCCAGTTACCATAGTTACCTTTGGTCTCAGTATTTTTACCTCGTTCTTCAATCATTTCTCTGAAGTAGGGAAGGAATAACATGTCTTCCTTGTACTGACGGGTAAAGTCGTACTGACCATTTTGAATTTCAATTTGGCGTTTTGCTTTAATTGCTTGAGCAGTTGCCAATGTTTCTCTGTTCTGCTCTTTCTCAGCCTGAGTGGTTGCTTTGATGAGATACAGTTTCAAGTATTCCTTGTGGCGACGGCCATTACTATAGATGTCAAGGAATAAACTGATACTTCCATTTTTGAGCACTTTCTCACGTAGCTTTACAGGCTCTTTCTGAACGTCGATTTTCTTTGCCATTTGATTACAGTATTAGTCGTTACTATTCAATTTTGTCCCCCGAGAATCCCGAGGGACAAGAAGGGACAAAATTTTGTGCCTTTTTTTGTCTCGGGGGACCATCTGGGGGACAAAAGTATAACAAATATCTGATACTGCAAAATAAGCAACAATTTCACATACAAAGAAAAGAAAATATCGCAAGCCGCTGTTTTATAGCGTTTTAATTGCTGATATTTGCTTTTTATACGGTTTTCTTTATATCCGTTTTCAATTCAAAAAAGTGCCATTTATTTTCCGATGCAGAAATTCGAGAAGATGGAGTGGAGGATGTCGTCGGAGGTGATGGCGCCGGTGATGGTGCCTAAGGGGTGGGCGACGGTGCGGAGTTCTTCGGCCAGCAGGTCCGAGGGGAGGTGGTTATGCAGGGCTTCGAGGGCACGCTGCAGGCCCTCGCGGGCCTCGTGCAGGGCCTCCAGGTGGCGGCTGTTGCTGACGATGGCCGAGCCCTGCTCCAGGGCTGTGGTATCGACTTTCGAGCGCAGCAGGTGGCGCAGCTCTTCGATGCCGGCACCCGTTTTGGCCGAGATCAGGGCATCTTCGCTCTTCGCGTCCGTTTGCGGCAGGTCGCACTTATTTCTTACACGCAGGTAGTGTTGTCCCTCCTGGAGTGTAAATGGAATATTGTCGTTATTCGTCTGTCCGTCAATTAGATGGAGTACAATGTGTGCTCGCTCGATTGCAGCATGGGTACGCTCGATACCCAGCTGTTCGATGCGGTCCGATGTTTCGTGCAGACCTGCGGTATCCACCAGGCGGAACTCGACCCCCTCGATGCGGATGCGCTCCTCGATGGTGTCGCGTGTGGTTCCGGCAATCTCCGAGACTAAGGCTCGCTCGTCGCCCGCCAGGCGGTTCAGCAGGGTACTCTTTCCGACGTTGGGTTCACCCACGATAGCCACCAGCACCCCTTCACGCAGGGCATTTCCCAGTTGGAAGCTCTCCTCGAGGCGTTTCAGTTCGGCCGAAATCTCCTCCATCGTAGCCGCCAGTTGCCCGCGGTCGGCAAACTCCACATCCTCCTCCGAGAAGTCGAGCTCCAATTCGAGCAGCGACGAGAGGTGTAGCAGCCGGTCATGCAGGGCATCGAGGGCTTGGGAGTAGTGGCCGCGCATCTGTCTGAGGGCCAGCGTGTGGGCCGCCTGAGACTCGGCGGCAATCAGGTCGGCTACGGCTTCGGCCTGCGAGAGGTCGAGGCGACCGTTCAGGAAGGCGCGCGATGAGAACTCACCCGCCGTGGCCATGCGGGCTCCGAGGCGGCACAGGGCCGTAAGGATGCGTTGTTGGATGTAGTGTGAGCCGTGGCACGAGATCTCGACCGACTCCTCACCCGTGTAGGAGTGGGGGGCATGAAAGAGTGATACGACCACCTCGTCGAGCAGCTCTTCACCCTCATAGAGGGCTCCGAAGTGGAGCGTATGGCTTGTAGCCTGACTCAAGGGGCGGCGGCCACGAAAGAGCCTGTCACAGAGGGCGATGGAGCCCTCGCCGCTCATGCGCAGGAGGCTCAGTGCCCCGCCCGGGGCGGTGGCGGGTGCCACAATAATCTCCCCCTTGTACATTATCGGTTGCGGATAATCTTCAGACGCTGCCCCTCGCTCAGGCGGTTGGGGTTCTTGATGCCGTTCCAGCGCATGATGCTCTGCTGCGAGACGCCATACTTGCGGGCGATGAGTCCGAGGGTCTCTCCGCGCTTCACCTTGTGGGTAATCGTACCGCTGGCCTGAGCACGCTGCTTCTCCAGGTTGTCGGGGTTGAGGTACTGCTTCAGGTAGGCCGAGTCCTTGGCGTGAATCTCCTCTTCGGAGGCGATGTAGTTGGCCACGGCGTGCTGCGGCAGACGCAGGGCATAGCTCTTGGTCGTAGCCGGCAGGATATCGATGCGGTATTGGGGGTTGAGCAGACGCAGTGTCTCGATGGATACCCCCTCGAGGGTCGAGGCTACCTGACCCATGTGCAATAGTCGGGTGATGTGCAACGTATCGGTGGCTAGGGGCATCGGGGGCTCGGTGGGTTCGATTTTGTGGAGCTTGTGGTAGGCGTAGCCATACGAGGCTCCGATGAAGGCCGGAACATAGCCGCGCGTCTCGGCGGGCAGGAAGTCATAAATCTCCCAGAAGGTCTTACCGCCCGAGCGGGCCATCGCCTTGTTTACACGGCCCGGACCGCAGTTGTAGGCGGCAATGGCTAAGGGCCAATTGTTGTAGATGCCGTAGAGATCCTTGAGGTACTTCACGGCGGCACGGGTCGATTTCACGGGGTCGAGGCGCTCATCAACCAGCGAGTTGATCTCCAGGCCGTATACCTTACCGGTCGAGGGCATAAACTGCCACAGACCGGCCGCTCCGGCATTCGATACGGCGGTCGTCTGAAGAGCCGACTCGATGATGGCCATGGCGCGCAGTTCGATGGGAAGGCCCGCTTTGAGTAACTCCTCCTCAATCATCGGGAAGTAGAGGCGCGAGAGGCCCAGCACACGGCTCATCAATCCGTAGCGGAGATCCGTATAGCGGGCAATCGAGGCCTTGACCACATAGTTGTAGGGTAGTTCGATGGGCGAGGCCAGGTCGCGCAGACGACGAATGTAGGTCGAATCGGGGGTTGTGTCGGCTGCTGCGGTCTGCGAGGCGTCGATGTTGATAAAGTCGTTGAAGTAGTTCTCGAAGCTCTCCAGCGAGCGACGCTTGGACCACTCGGCCAGCAGCGAATCGTACTGTGCGGGGCTCAGGTCGCGTCGCGGCTCGGGTGCAGGCTCGCTGATTTGGGTCAGCTTTTGGGGCTCGGGCAGCGTATCGGCGCTTGTAGCCACAGCCTCCTGGGCTGCCTCCTTGGGGGTGGCAACCTGCTCGGTGGTGGCGCTCTTCTTGTTGCGCTTCAGGCGCCACTTCTTGAAGATGGCCGAGGCTTCGGCCTCGGAGGTGCCGCAGAGGCAGATTAGGGCCGCGAGGGCCACGAACTTGCGAAGAGCTTGTTGCATCAGAAATTCAGGTTTAGGTTGAAGCCGACCACCGGTTTGGCATCGCCCAGGTTCGGCACATAACTATAGTTCAGCATGGGTTGCAGACTCATCGAGAGGTCATCCGAGATATCGTACTCCTTGAGGTGGGCATCGACGTGGGCATCGACAATCTGCAACAGATAGACACCGGCCGTAAGGATGATACACAGGTCACGGTTGCGTCGGTAGTTGTCACGCAGGTTCTTGAGGAATTGGGCCGAGTAGCGACCTCGGAACTCGTCGGTCGAACCCGAAGGTTTCGGATAGATTTCGGGGTTTGTGTTGTAGTTCTCGAGCGCCTTGTCGTATTCGGCACGCAGCGAATAGGCCTTCTTGAAGCGCTGATAACCGCGGTTGTTCCAATCCACACAGTAGATCATGGCCGCCGTACCACCGATAACGAACGGAACGCGCCAATAGCTCTTGTTGTAGATCTGACCCGCTCCCGGGCAGATGCAGGCCAGCGTGGTCGCCTTCTTCACGTCTGATACGTCGTTGGTCGAGTAGTTGATGGCTGCATCGCCGATGAAGTAGAGGTACGAAGCGATGGCTCCGAAGAGGTAGATCTGGCGCCGTGTGTTGTGGCGAATCATCTCATCCTGGAGGTTGTCCAAGGCCTCGCTGCGTGAGCGGTCAATCGAGGTGGCCTCGTCGTAGAGCTTTTTTAAGGGGCGGTATTGGTTCGTCTCGTGAATGTAGAGTCCGATGCCGGCGGCCATCGTTCCGTAGAGAATCGGCAGCTTCCAATACTGCTTGTTGTAGATCTGTCCGTAGCCCGGCAGGATGGCCGTGGCCCAGCAGACCTTCGAGAGCGACATCGAATCGCTCATCAGCCACCCGCGACGACGGGTTGTGTCGGCCCGGGCCGTGAGTAGCGAGTCGGCACGGTCGAGCGAGTCGAGCAGTCCGGCTCGAATCAGCACGGAGTCTCCGGCCATCTCAATCAGCGAATCGGCCTTCAGGCGCTGCAGCGAGTCCAGACGGTTGCTCTCGAGAATCTTTTGGCGGGCTATCTGCTTCAGCGAGTCGAGCTTTACGCTATCGACCTGCAACAGCGAGTCGGTGGCCAACTTGCGCAGAGAGTCGATGAGCTGACGCGTGAAGAGCGTATCGGCACCCAGCAGACGGGTCGTGTCGGGCCGCTGCATCATGCCCCCCTTGACCATCTGTCGGGGGCTGCGACGCAGACTCTGGGCCGAGGCGGTGCTCACCACAACCAAAAGCGTGGCGACCAAAAGGAGTATGCTTCTCAGACGACTCATTGACTATCGGTTGGAAAAGCGCTCAATAAAGCGTTCAATTTCGGCATCGTCGCTGAAGTCGATGGTGATGCGGCCACCGCCACCCTTCAGGCGCTTGATGCCAATCTCTTGGGTGAAGAGTCCCTCGAGGGCCTCGACCAGGCGGCTGTAGCTCTCGGGCCACTCCTCTTCGATAAGCTCGGGTGAGAGCCTCTTTTCACCCATCTTTCGGGCCAGCTCCTCGGCCTGACGCACCGACAACCCGCGCTTGATGCATCGCTTGAGCAGGCGCACCTGCTTCGGCTCCTCGACGCCGGCAATCGCCTTGGCGTGACCCATCGAAATCAACCCCTCCTTCAGAGCTAACTGCACCTCCGAGGGGAGCTTCAAAAGACGCATGTAGTTGGCCACCGTCGAGCGCTTCTTGCCCACCTTCTCGGAGAGGGCATCCTGCGTCAGGTGACACTCCTCGATCAGACGCTGCATACCCAAGGCAATCTCAATGGCGTTGAGGTCCTGGCGCTGAATATTCTCGACCAGGGCCATGGCGTGCAGATTCTCGTCATCCACCTCGCGGATGTAGACCGGCAGACGCTTCAGGTCGGCACGCTGTGCGGCACGCCAGCGGCGCTCACCGCTGATGATGATGTATTTGCCCTGCGCATTGCGACCCTTGACCGTGATGGGCTGGATGACACCCAGCTGGCGAATCGAATCGGCCAGCTCGTCGAGCGCCTCCTCATCAAAGTTTGTGCGGGGCTGCGAGGGGTTGGGGATGATATCCTCGATGGCCAGCTCGGCCATTTCGTTCATCGGCTTGAGGATTGCCGTGGGGCGCTCGGTGCCGAATATGGCATCCAGGCCGCGTCCTAATCCTTTCTGTTTCATTGCTTCGTACTCTTCTTTCTGTTGCGCTTCAAAAACTCCTTGGCCAGGGTCAGGTAGTTCTGGGCTCCCGTGGCACTTGCATCATAGAGCATGATGGGTTTTCCGTGCGAGGGGGCCTCACCCAAACGGATATTGCGCTGAATTATTGTTTCGTAGGCCAACTCGCCGAAGTGCTCGCGCACCTCGTTGGCTACCTGATTGTTCAGTCGGTTGCGCATATACATCGTCAAAAGAAATCCCTCGATGTCGAGTGCGGGGTTTAGTCCGCTCTTGACGATGCGAATCGTGTTCAGCAGCTTCGACAGACCCTCCAAGGCCAGATACTCGCACTGCACGGGAATCAGTACCGAGTCGGCAGCCGTCAGGATATTGACCGTCGTATAGCCCAGCGAGGGAGAGCAGTCGATAAACAGGTAGTCGAAGCGGTCGCGAACCTGGTCGATGATGCGCTTCATGATGTGGTGTGCCCCCTCCATCTTCGGGAGCTCGGTGTCGGCTGCCACCAGCTGAATCGACGACGGCAGCACCCACAGGTTCTTCAAATCGGGGCTCTGCAAAATCACCTCCGAGGGGCTCTTCTCGCCCGTCAGGCACTCGTAGATACCCTCCAAATCAATATCAAATCCGAGGCCTGAAGTTGCGTTGGCCTGCGGGTCGGCATCCAGCAGAAGCACCTTCTTGCCCAACAGGGCCAGCGAGGCGGCCAGGTTGATGGCCGTCGTGGTCTTTCCCACGCCGCCCTTCTGGTTTGCCAATGCAATTACTTTTCCCATTCTATAATCTCGATAACGCTTGAAATACACCAATTTACTCTGCGAAGACAGGCTTCGCTTGTCACTTTGCACAGGCATTGAGCCAGGCAAAGATTCGGGCAAAAATAGTGATTTTCCTCGTGCCGACCAAAAAAAGCCCCCTTTTTCCTTCCGAAATGTACACAATTTGCGACGAAATGGTGTTCGTTTGCCCCGAATGTAAGGAATATTTAGAGAAAAACGCTATCTTTGGGGCTGAAAAATTCGTGTTATGCAAACTTCGAGAACCATAGAAAATTTGCCCGAAGAGCCCCGTTTCAGAGGCTTCGCCTCGCGAGGCGATATCTTCGTGCTTGTGTTGCTCTTTATCCTCTCGTCGCTCATCGGTTCGCTGGTCATCCGCTTCGGAGGCTTTCAGATGCCGCAGTGGGTCGATGGCGAGCTGACCTACCCCGACAGCTGGTCCTTTACGGCCTTTTTGAGCTACGCCGTGCAGATGGGCGTCATGCTCCTGCTGGTGCTTTTGTATCGCCACCTCAGAGGCACGCAGGCGCCCCTTGCCCGCTTCTCCCTGAAGGGGCTTAATCCGCTGGTAATCATCTGGGGTATCGGAGCCATGTTGTCGGTCAATGTGGTCTGTGAGCCGTTGCTCTCGTGGCTCGATTTCGACATCCTCGAACAGCCCAATCCGGGCCGTGGCGGCTGGACTCTGCTCTCGGTCGTTGTGCTGGCTCCGCTGCTCGAGGAGCTGCTCTGCCGCGGCGTTCTGCTCGAGGGGCTTCGCTCGCGCTATGGGGCGACCTCGGCCCTGATCGGTTCGTCGCTCTTTTTTGCGGTGATTCACTTCCATCCTGTAATGGTGGTTAATGCGCTGATTCTCGGACTCTTGTTTGGGTATTTCTACCTGCGTTTCGAGTCGCTTTGGACCCCGATGCTTTTGCACGCATTCAATAATAGCCTGGCCCTGCTGCTGATGTGGGCCGAATTCCCGGGTGAGGAGTTCGACGGTCGCCCGATGGCCGACTTAACACTGAGCGAACTGCTTGAGCCTGCGACCTATTGGGTGGTCTATGGTGTGGCCCTCGCCATTGTGGCGTGGACGGGGTGGAAAATCGTGCGCCGAGTCCGCTTTTTGAACCGCGAAAAGGGTAAAAATTGCACCGAACCAAAATAAAAATGGGTCGGAAGGCGTTAGTTTCGGGTAAAAAATGTAACTTTGTCCCTTCAGTTAAGTAAGATATGGTTAAAATAGTCCTTCTCGGTCTGCTCTTTTTGGCCTCGGCCTGCCGCGAGTTGCCCTCCTATTTCCAGGGGAGCGAACCGCTGGCCAAGGTGGATGGCCGCACGCTCTACTGCCACGAGGTCGAGCGCTCGGCTCCCGAAGCGTTGGAGGGGGATGACAGCGTGGCCTACTACCGCCTCTATATCGACCGCTGGGTAACCCGCCAGCTGAAGATAGGCGAGGCAGAGCGCCTCTTCTCGGCCTCGGAGGCCGATATCGAGGCTCTGGTCGAGGAGTACCGCCAATCGCTTCTGATTCGCAAGTTGGATCAGGAGCTTGTCGATCGACAGATTGATACGCTCTTCACCGACGAGGAGATTCAGGGCTATTACAACACCCACCTGCAGGATTTTCGCTCCGATCGCACGTTGGTCAAGGGAACCATCCTGCGCTTTCCCGAGGGGGATCGCCGAACCAAACAGCTGATGCAGCTGATGCAGGCTACACGCCCCGAGAGCCGTCAGGATCTCTCAGATTTGTGCCAAAAGAACCAGTTTGAGCTGCGCGAGTTTACCTCCTGGGTCGATTACGAGGAGTTTCTGAGCCACCTGCCGACCCTGCGCCACGACGACCACTCGTCGCTTCTGGCCTCGAGTGCCGTGCAGCAGATGCGTGACAGCCACTCGCGCTACTACTTCCAGCTTACGGCTGTGCGCCGTGCGGGGGAGGCCCTGCCGCTGGAGCGGGTGAGCGAGACCATCCGCCGCATCCTCTTCAACCAGCGCCATAGCGAGCTGCTGCGTGAGCGGGATGAGGCTCTGCGCCTGAAGGCCCTGGCCGAGAAGCGCATCAAACTCTACTACAAGGAGGCTGCCGAAGAGAACGAAGAAAAGTAAAGAGATATGAAAAAAGTTACGATAATTGTTTTAGGATTGCTGCTGACGGCCTTTGCGCAGTTGCGTGCCCAGCAGCAGGTACTGCTCGATAAGGTGGTGGCCGTAGTGGGTAACTCGGCCATCCTGCACTCCGATTTGGAGGAGTATGCCACACGCCTGACCGAGCAGCGTCGCCAGCAGGGTTACACCTCGGATCGCGATGCGATGAACGAGGCTTTAGAGGCACTGCTGATGCAGAAACTGCTCTACCAACAGGCACAAATCGACTCGGTGGATGTCGATTTGGGCGGTATCCAGTCGCGTGCCGAGGAGCAGTTGCAGACGATGATCGAGCGTTCGGGTTCGATTCAGGAGCTGGAGACCGAGTACCACATGCCGGTCTACAACATCCGTGAGCAGCTGCGCCAGCTGCTGACCGAGCAGTCCTATGCTCAGAGCATGCAGAACGAGATTACCTCGAAGGTAGCCGTTACCCCGGGAGAGGTCGAGCGCTATTTTAAAACCCTCTCGCGTGACAGCCTGCCCACCATCCCCGAGCAGTATGTCTATGCGCAGATTACCAAGTTCCCGGCCTCGATTCAAAAGGCCAAGCGCCGTACCCGTGAGCGTCTGCTGGAGCTTCGTGGCCGCATTATGTCGGGCGAGACGAAGTTCGAGACGATGGCCCGCATGTACTCGGTCGATGGTTCGGCCATGCGCGGTGGTGAGATTGAGCCCACCACGCTGCAGAGTCTCTTTCAGCCCTATGCCGATGCTTTAGCCGAGCTGAAGCCCGGACAGATTTCGGAGGTTGTGGAGACCCAGGCCGGTTACCACATCATCCAGCTTATCGACAAGCGCGGCAACCTCTACCACAGCCGCCATATCCTGATGCGCCCCTCCTATACGGCCGATGAGCTGACCGAGCCGATGCGCGAGCTGGATTCGCTGGCCGATTTGATTCGCAAGGACTCCATGAGCTTCGAGGAGGCGGCCAAGCTCCACTCGGACGATGCCCTGACGAAGATGAACGGCGGTTTGGTGACCAACCACGATATTTTGGAGCGTGCCGATGCGATGGATGTGAACTATACGCAGACCAAGTTCTTGAAGGAGGACTTTGCCAACGACAGCTTCCACAAACCCTATGTCGATTACCTGAACCTCAGCCGCCTGAAGGTGGGGGGTATCTCGGATGCCTACCGTGCCTAGGATGTCTTGGGCAACGAGCTCTCGAAGATAGTCAAGCTCCTGGAGATTATTCCGGCCCACAAGGCGAGCCTCGAGGCCGACTACCTGCGCCTCGAGCAGATGGCCCTGGCCGATAAGCAGGCACGCATCTTCCGCGAATGGCTCGATAAGAAGATCGACGGAATGTATGTGCAGATAGCGCCCGAGTTCCGTGATGGCGAGTTCGAGAATAAAAAATGGGTGAAGTAGCCTATGAAGCCCCGTTCACTGAAAATCCTGCTGCCTTTGGCACTTGCCGCCTTCGTGTTGCTGGCTGCGGCCCGACCTGCGACCTTTGTTCCCCAAGGGCCGCAGCAACGCTTAAATAACGGACCCCGCACAGCCGCAAAAACGAATGATAAGGGGGAGCAGAAGTTGGTCTATATGCGGGCCGACAATGTCTACTCGATTGAGGTGGGCGACTCGATGGCTACCTGCATGGTGGGTAACTTCGCAGCCCTGCATAACGGAGCGGTTATCACCTGCGACAGTGCGGTGCGCTACGACGGACAGACGATGGAGTGCTTCGGAAATGTGCTCATCAACCAGAACACGACCTACATCTACGGCGATCGGGCCGACTACAAGGGCCGCCTGAACAAGGCCGAGGTCTACTCGCCGCTGGTGAAGGTGATTGATGGCGATGCAACGCTCTACACCTTCCGCTTTTCGTTCAATACCTATACCAAGGTGGGCGAGTTTTCGGGGGGCGGAGTCCTCTTCAATCGTGGCAACCAGCTCGAGGCCGAGCGTGGTTACTACCTCTCGGATGAACACACCCTCTCGTGCGTGGGCCGTGTCGAGATGCGTGACTCGACCTACGAGATGCGCAGCGACTCGGTAAGCTACAATACCGACCTGGACCATGCCGACTTCTTCCTCCATACCAATATCTGGAACAGCGACGGCGACTATTTAGAGGGTGACAGAGGAAGCTATGACCGCCTGGGCGACCGCTACCTGATTACCGAGAACGGCTACCTGCTGAGCAAAAAGGAGGAGCTGTGGAGCGACAGCCTCGACTACCGCAAACTTTTGGAGCACCTGACCCTGCGCGGCAATGTGCAGATTGACGATACGGAGCATAAGACCCTCGCCTTTGGCGATTATGGCGAGTACTACAGGGAGCCGGGTACGGCCCTCCTGACCCGCAATCCGGCCTTAGTGGGATACGACACCTCGCAGGGCGATACGGTTTTTATGCGCTCCGATACGATTCTCTACCTGACGACCTATACCACCCAGCCCGAGTTTAACCCCTGGGCCCCCAAGCAGACGTCTCGGGTCGATTCGACCGCCCTGGCCGATTCGTTGGCCCGTGCAGCGGCACAACAGCCGGCCGAAAAGAGCGCTTTGGCGGAGGGTGAAGCCGCAACGGTGTTACCCCAGGCGGGTGCTGCTTCGGCTCCCCGACCGGCAACCATCGGAGCTGCACAGAGGCCTGCAACCCCGGCTGAGGGGATGCGCCCGGGTGCCTTCCAGGGGGAGGGCGCTCAGATGGGTATGGGCAATCGTCGTCCCCTCAACGATTCGATTGATGACCGCGAGGCGGCTCTTCTGGCCGACCATGCGCCCCAACTTCCACAGCAGGGTGCCGACTCTCTTTCGATGGAGCAACCCCTGAGCGATTCGCTGCTCGCACTGCCCGACTCGTTGGTCGATACGCGCGACTCGCTGCAACGCCTCACCGACAGCCTCGATACACTGACTCTCAAGGCTCAGAAGGCCTTCCATAAGCGCATAGCCCGCGAGAAGAAGGCGGCCGAAAAGGCCGAGAAGGAGGCGGCCCGCAAGGAGAAGTTGAAGGTGATTGCCCGCGCCCGCCAGGCCAAGTTGACGGCCCAGCTCAATCGCATGGATTCGCTCGAAAAGCTGCGCCTCGAGAAGCGCCGTGCCCGCATGGCTGCCAAGTTGCAGGCCAAGCGTGAGCGGGCGATTCGCAAGGGCAAGGAGTTGCCCGACTCTACGGCTCTGAGCGATTTGGATTCGCTGCTGCGTGAGCGGGCCGAGGCCGATTCGTTGGCTCTGCGTGACTCGTTGGCTGTTGATTCTTTGGCCGTCGATTCGTTGGCTGTCGATTCGTTGGCCGCCGATTCGCTGACCCTAAAGCCCGATACCCTGCGTCGCATCGTCAAAGGATATAGAAACGTGCGCATCTTCCGTGCGGACTTCCAGGCCGTCTGCGACTCGATTGTGGGCCTGGGTGTCGATTCGACCCTGCACCTCTATATCGAGCCGATTCTCTGGAACGAGAACAACCAGGTGACCTCCGAACTGATGGATGTCTACACGCGCGACCAGGCGGTGGATTACATCAACTTTGTGGGCCGCCCGATTATGGTTTCGATGATTGATACGGCCTACTACAACCAGATTTCGGGCAAGGAGATGACCGCCTGGTTCGAGAACAACGAGATTCGCCGCCACGACGTGAACGGCAACGTGGAGACGGTCTACTTCCTGCAGGACAGCCCCGAGGAGCCCGTAAACAGCGTCTTTGTGGTGCGCAGCGGTACTGCCTCGTTCTATATGGAGCAGAAGCAGGTGGTCTCGATGACCTATCGTGAGCAGAACGAATATACGATGTCGCCCATCGAAAAGGTGGCCTCGATGGATGAACTCTTCCTCAAGGAGTATAAGTGGCTTCCGGAGCGTCGTCCGCAGCGTGACAGCGTCTTTACGCGCGAGATTCGAGGCTCGGTACGCGAGAAGAAGGAGCACCTGTTGCGCCCCGGATTCCCGATTTCGGATAAGATTCTCCGCTTCCGTGACCGCCTGCTCGAGACGGGCCGCTGGGCCGACCGTGACGAGGTGCTCTCGCTCGATGTCCAGGAGTGGGTGCGCAGCAAGGGCTTTGAGCCCTCGGCTCCCAGAAAGAACATCCGGTAAGGAGAGATTGGTAAATTTAAGAGAGTCCCCATATAATAAAGTGCACGCTTCATACGTTTTGTAGGCAAAGAATAGAAAACAAAGGTGCCTATGGAGTATTTCGTCGCAAGAAATTTGTAACATTTGACGAAACGTATGAAAAGATTCTTTGGATTTATGGCGATGGTGGCCGCAGCGGCTGCCGTTGGAGGTGCGACGGCCTATGTGGTGAGCCGTCAGTATGAAAATCAGGTAACCTATATCGAGCGTGAGGTCGAGCGTACCCCCGCCCTCGGAGCGCAGTTTGCCGCCTACGAGCAGGGCAAGTACCCCGATTTGACCTATGCTGCCGAGAATGCCGTGAAGGCGGTAGTCAATATTGAGGCCGTACAGGAGGTGACCCTCCGCCGCCCGCAGAGTTGGGACCCCTTCCTCGAGTTCTTTGGTCTGCCGCAGGATTCGCGCGGCTATAACTCCCGCCCCGAGGTGCGTGAGCGCAAGGCGGGTGGCTCGGGTGTGATTATCTCGGAGGATGGCTATATCGTGACCAACAACCATGTGATAGACCAGGCCACCAAGTTGCGTGTGACGCTCAACGATGGCCGCACGTTCGATGCCGAGCTGGTGGGCAAGGATCCCGCAACCGATGTGGCCCTCATCAAGATTGAGGCCGAGGGGTTGCCGACCCTCGCCTTCGGAAGCTCCGATGCGCTGCGCCTGGGTGAGTGGGTGCTGGCCATTGGTTCGCCCTTTGACCTGCGCCAAACCATCACGGCGGGTATCGTGAGTGCCAAGGCCCGCACGCTGGGTGTGATTCCCAACGAGTTTCGCATAGAATCCTTTATCCAGACCGATGCCGCAGTGAATCCGGGTAACTCGGGTGGTGCGCTTGTCAATACGCACGGAGAGTTGGTCGGCATCAATACCGTGATTAAATCCTCGACCGGCAGCTATATCGGTTACTCGTTTGCCGTGCCCGAGACCATTGTCCGTAAGGTGGTGACCGACTTAAAGGAGTTTGGTGTTGTGCAGCGTGCCCTGCTCGGTGTCACTTATCGTGTGGTAGACCAGGAGTTTATCGATTCGATGGGTAAGGAGCTCGGCATTACAGAGCCCGGTGGCGTCTATGTGGCCGGTGTCGTTGAGGAGGGTGCCGCCTCGGAGGCCGGTATTCGCAAGGGCGACATTCTGACCCACATCGACGGGGTGAAAATTGCCGATGGCTCGACCCTTCAGGAGCAGATTGGTCGCCATCGACCCAACGATCGGGTAAAAATATCGGCAAAAAGAGAGGGCGCAGTGAAACATTTTGAGGTCACGTTGCGTAATGTATCCGGTAAAACCGAACTGATGACCCGTGAGAGTGTCGATGTGGTCGAGATGTTGGGTGCCAAGTTTGTGGATGCCTCGGATGAGTTGTGCCGCAAGTTGGAGATTCGCGGGGGTGTGCAGGTCGCCTCGCTCGCCGAGAGCGGATTTTTGGCCCGTGCCCGCGTGAAGAAGGGATTTGTGATTACCCACATCAACGACCGTGCCGTACTGACGGTGGCCGACCTGAGGAAGATTACCGAGAAGGTACGTTCGGTGGACGGAATTTACCCCGATGGCCGCGCAGCAAGTTATGTGGCGGTAGAGTAGTGCGGGTTCAGCAGCTTATGAACTCGTAATAAAAGGGGTAAAGAGAAAAGAGAGAAAAGTGTAATACCAAAATAGAAAACCCAAATAACGAGTTCATAAGCTAAGAACTCACGTTAAAAAGAAGCATGAGACAACTTAAGATTACCAAGTCGATTACCAACCGCGAGAGTGCGTCGTTGGATAAGTACCTGCAGGAGATTGGCAAGGAGGACCTGATTACCGTTGAGGAGGAGGTAGAACTTGCCCAGCGTATCAAGAAGGGTGACCAGGAGGCCCTCGAGAAGCTCACGAAAGCGAACCTAAGATTCGTAGTCTCGGTGGCCAAGCAGTACCAAAACCAGGGTCTGAGCCTTCCTGACCTGATTAACGAGGGTAACCTGGGTCTGATTAAGGCGGCCGAGAAGTTCGACGAGACCCGCGGATTTAAGTTTATCTCCTACGCCGTGTGGTGGATTCGTCAGTCGATTCTCCAGGCCCTGGCCGAGCAGAGCCGTATCGTGCGTCTGCCCCTGAATCAGGTGGGCTCGCTCAATAAGATTAACAAGGCCTTTGCCCGCTTTGAGCAGGAGCACGAGCGCACCCCCTCGCCCGAAGAGTTGGCCAACGAGTTGGAGT
>CAYRPL010000015.1:0-20391 GCA_964426045.1 uncultured Alistipes sp.
ATGTGCAAAGATAAACTTTTTAGAATTAATACACACACTTTTGCAGGTGACCCATTCTTTGGCTTACTGACTGGGAGGGCTGGGAGTGACCGGGATTTACTATGAGGACTGGGGCGGCCTATCTTCACACCTGACACCCAGCAAATCCCAGTAATTCTCAGTCAATCCCAGTCCTCCCAGTTCAATTTTGAATTTTGAATTGCTCATTGCTAATTACTCATTTCTCATTAAAAACTACCCTTTCGGTAGTTTTTTACACTTTTTTCACGATTTTTGTAGAAAAAATTTGGAAATATAAAAATAATGCGTACCTTTGCACCATCAAAATAATGGTGGATTCATCTAAGGGCTAGGATACGTGCCTCTCACGCACGACATAGGGGTTCGAATCCCCTATCCACTACAAAGTTTTAACGAGCAGGAAGGTGTCGAGCAGTCGACACCTTTTGTTTTTGGCTGCCGGAACGCAAATTTATTTGCGGGCTGGTAGCCAAAAACAAAAAAGAGTTGATTCATCAACTTCTTGCGAGTTTCAAACTTTGTTCAGGCCCCGCGGCGAGCGAAGGGGAAAGGCGTTAAACGAAGCGAGCAACAAGCGAGCGTAGTAGCCAATCTCCTATCCACTACAAAAACGAAACCGCTTTCAGCGGCAGTTCTGCAATGTGTTGGCTTGGGGCTTCTCACAGAAAATGGGTTGCGAGGATAGTTGATTTATTGCTCAGGCTTGCTATCTTCGCCACTTGGGGGTAAAGCCGATGAAAATCTCGAAGTTGATGCCCGGCATTGGGCGCGAGAGAACCGAGAGGTACTCCTCGTCGAAGAGGTTGTTGATGGTACCCTTTAACGACAGGTCGGCCCATTTGAACGACAGCTGTTTTTCGAGCGAGAGGTTACTCATAAAGTAGGGTGGCAATTTGCCCGTCAGCGAAATATCGTTTGACGACATCGTAAATCGCTCCGAGTAGTAACACCATTTATATAGAAGAGTCCACTTGTGCCATGAAAGCCGCCCCGAAAGCGTCGATGAGTACTCGGGGACATAGGGCAGTTGCTTGCCGACTGATTGGTCGGCGGGGGTGCGGGGCTCTCCCCGATTGATGGAGGGGGTCCACGAGAAGGTGCCGTTCAAGCCCAGCTGCCACTCCTTGTTCAAGAGCACATTCAGGTCGGCTTTCAACTCAACTCCGTAGGCGTGTACATCCTTAATATTTTCGGGCGAGAAGAACCCCTTGGTTGTTGGCAACCAGATAATCCAGTCGTTGATGTAGGACTCGAACCAATTGGCCGAGCCGCTGAGCGAGTAGAGGCCCTCTTTGCCAACAGCGAACCAGAGCCCTGCATCATAGGTCCAGCCGCTCTCCTTTTTCAGGTCGGGATTGCCTCCGGGCAGGAAGTAGAGGTCGTTGAGGGTCGGGAAGCGGAAGTTTCGCGAAACAGAGGCCTTGGCTGTCAGGTTTCCCCGCTTGGAGAGAACTCCATCGACAAAGAGGGCCGGAATCAGGGGTGTCCACTCCTCGCCAAAGAGCTCTTCACGAATAACAACGGATAGACCCAAGCGCTCGGTGGGGCGCCATTTTGCCGAAAGCGAGCCCGACAATTCGGGGCGACCTTTGCGGTAGCCGACAACCGCTTTGTTGCCATCCTGGCGGATGATGTTTTTATCCTCGCTCTCCACAACGTGTTGATGTAGCGAGAGGTTGGCCGTAAAGAGCCATTTCTTGCCAATATAGTACTCGCCCTCCGCCTGACCGTAAAAGGTGTTGATGCGGCTGCGCGAGCGGGTCATGGGGGCCATGACGCCGTTGCCCAAATCGCGTTTGTAGTCATACGCCATCCGCGTATAGATATAACCCGCCTTGGCGCCCACCTTCCAATTCGAGCGCAGGAGATCCCACGAGAGCACACCCCGGAAGGTCTGTTCGCGCTGCCGATTCTCGAAGTCGGTCTCGTTGCCATGGTCCACGGTCAGCATTGCCAACTCACGATTCGAGTTGATATACCAGGCATTAAGACCGAATCTGTCGCCTCGGCCGGTATTGTAATAGACCTCCTGCAAAGCGTGAAAATCTTTATAGGCTCCACTGCGGTTACGCTCCACGGGGTAGTATTGACCGACGATATTCATATCTTCATCGTAGAGGTTCTCCTTCTTGTCGCGGTTGCGGTATTTGTAGTCGTTGGGCGAGGAGGAGTAAACTATGCGAGTCGAGGTCTGCCAATGATTGTTGCCGTAGGTCAGACGCAAAAACTCATCGAAAGTTTGAAATGAGCCAATACCCTGTATATACTGTAACCCGAATCCCTTTGAATCGGCAGGCTTGGTTGCGAGTTTTATGGCTCCGCCCAGACCGCCACCCGTCTCATTGACCGACGAGGTGCCGTGTAGCAGCGAAGCATCGTCGATGAAGTAGGAGGGAATCATCGAGAAGTCGGTCATGCCGAGCATCGGATTGTTGATTTTCATCCCGTTCCACGACACCTGCGTATGGGAGGGTGATGTGCCTCGGAAGGCGACTGTCGAGAGGGTCGCACGCCCAAAGTTCTTGACAAAAATCGCCGAGTTGAAGGTCAGTACATCGGCCATCGAAAGGGCAATGTTCTCCTTCAGGACCACGGTGTCCATCCGGGTCTGTTGTATGCCAATCTCCTTCATCGGGCGCCGACCATAGACCGTCACCTCCGGAATGGCATGGGTCTGTTTGTGCCAATTGCGGTCGAGCTTTCTATACTCTTGAGCCTCGAGAGTTGAGCCGGTAAACAGAGCCAACAAAATGATCAATCGCTTCATAAGTTCTATTTCCAACAGAAGGCACCCGGGATAATGCCCACATAAAATTCATCCAACAACTCGCCCCCTTCCGAGTAGCGGTAGATTATCCCCTGCTGCACATAGTCGATGGCGTCGGCAACGTAGACATCGCCCGAGCGGGGGCAGACCGTAAGACCATAGTACAGGGTGCCATTGTAGGGCAGGAATGGGCGTACAGGCACTCTATCGGCCGTAACATCCATCTCCCAGACAGCGTCGTTTATCCAATAGATTTTATCCCGTGTGCCGTTGAGTTGCACCTCCGAGGGGGCATCGCCAAATTGAAACTTAAACTGCTTTTCAATCTGAAAACTCTCGGCATCTATGCGGTAGAGCGAAGGCGCTTCATGCCCGTAGGGCGAACCCTCGTAGCCGCCATCGGTGACGGTCCATAGCTTGTTGTTGCAATCCATTGCAAGCGATGTGGGTTGAATCCCGACCGTAAGTTCATCCACCACCCGGTCGGTCTCGGTGTCGATCTTCAGGATGCGGTTTTGGTACGACCAGCAGTTCACATAGAGGTATCGACCCCACTGCACCATCTGCTCCGTGGAACCCGACTCCATGGTCATATTCGGCACCTCGATATAACCCGTAATCTCGTAGCGTTTGGGGTTTACGATAAAGATGCGGTTGTCCCAAATCTGGGTGATGTAGGCCTTGCTATCGCTGATGAAATGGATATAGCGTGGCGAGGTGAGTCCCGAAATGCGCCCCACCTCCTTGAAGGTGTTGATGTCGATGGCAAAGACCACATGCGAATTATTGACCACCACCCAGCCTATGCCGTTACGAATAACCATTGACTGCGCCACATCGCCCAATTTCATGGCGTTGGCCCGATAGAAGACCTCGTTTTGTACGGTTTTGGTTGCGGGGTCGTAGTACGAGAGTGTGGCGTTGCCATATTGAAAATTGCCCTCGTTGCAGATAAAGAGTCCCTCGCCCGAGGCCGAGGTGTCAAAGGCCTCCTCCAGGCCATACTCCCACTCCATGCACGAGGCAGGGAGCAGGAGCAGAGCCAGGAACAAACACCTTACCAACCTTTTCATAAACAATGCGTTATTTAATAGTGCAGTCGTATATGCCGCAAACCTCGGTGGAGAGTTCGCCGAGCCAGCCGCTCTTGGCGTTCACGGCACACTGTATCTTCACAAAGTCGATGTGGGCCAGCTGAACGGCCGCCCCCTCGAAGTCGATGGCGTTCCCCACATCCAGGCGATTGGATTTGTCGGCCGCAAGAAAGTCCGTGGGGCTGAAGTTATCGACGTAGCCCCAATCGTAGTGGGGTTGTACCCAATAGGAACCATTGCCCGATTGGTCGTAGTTGCGAGCCTCGAGGCGTGTTCCGACCAGCGTATAGCTTTCGTCGGCAATCCAAAGCGGATAGTAGAAATCCTGATTGTGGAACTGCTTCAGGTAGTCTATTTCGCCGCTATTTCCCTGATTATCTCTCCACTGTACGGCCATTCCGGCACCCGAGGGGCGGTAGTAGGTTACGGCGTACTCCCTAAGGGTGGTTGCCACATCGCTCTCCGAGCCCTTCAGCTCGTACCAGGTATCATCGGGCTCTTTGTTGCCGTTCTCATCCTGCATCACCCAGACAATGCCGGGCTCCGACGAGCCGTCGAATGCGTTTCCGATGACAGCCAGCTCAGCCCCCTCCACATTGTCGATGCTGTGGTCGAAGCCTACCACTATGTAGCCGCCAAAACCTCCGAGCGAGACCCATACACCCTCCGTAAGGCGCCTTTCGGCATAGGCACAGGCCGCTTCGGGGGTCGTTTGTGTTCCATCGAAACCGCCCGTCTTCAACTCGTTGATAAACTGCCCGGGGGCCGGCGTATAGGCATAAACGTACGACCAATCGGCTGCCGAATCCCCGTTTTTGGCCCGATAGAAGGCCCCTTCATCGTAGAAAGTCACCGAAAACTCCCGACTCAGGGTAATCTTTTCGTCTGCTTTTTCGATGGTTGCGGTTGCCGTAAGTCGGTAGACTCCGGCCTTTGCGGCGGAGAAGATCAGGCGGGCCTGATGACCCAGTGGCTCTTCGCTGCCCTCCATTGTCCAGAGGTATTGAACATGCTCCTCACCGCTTACGGCTGAAGGGGCAAGCAGCAGCTTACGCCCGACAACGGAGTGGCGGGTGTAGTTCTCAAACTCCCAGACAAAGGGTATATCGTCGGCCTTCAGAACCTCAACGATGACCGTATCGCTGTGTGAACCGTCTTCGTTGGTGGCGGTGGCCGTCAGGGTGTATCCCCCCACCTCTTCGGCTGTGAAGGTGTAGCTTAGCTCGCTACCCACCTCCTCCCCATTCAAGGACCAGCGTAGTGAGGTCGGCAACCCGGTATCGCGTACCGAGGCGCTGAACTTCAATACCGCACCTACGGCCACCGTCTCTTTTTCGACCCCTGCAATCGTGATGGTCGGTATCTCCAGGGGCAGCACGTCGAGGCGTATCTCCTCCTCGTCAGAACCCCCTTCGGTCGTTACGTTAAGGGTGATATAGTAGGCCCCCGTAACCTCTCGCATAAACAACAGGGTGGGCGAGGTGCTCAGCACCTGACCGGCCATAGTCCAGCGAAAAGAGGCCCCCTCGGCCGATTCATAGTTGGGGGCAATAACAATTTCTCGGCCCTGTTTGACGGTGTAGATGCCCGATTCGCTATCGAGGATGATTTTGGGCGGCAGGGCCGTTGTGACCACATCGTCTATGTTGCAAGACGATGCAGCCACAGCGACCAGCGCCAAAATCAGCAACTCAAAGAATCTTTTCATTAGTTGAAGATTTTCTCTGCGGCGAACTGTACAGCCACGTCGTCGTAGGCGAAGTACGAGGGCTGCGAGAAGCCGTAGCCGTTATCACTCGAACCGAGGATGTTAAACTCCACCTTCACCACCTTGCCCAGCGAGGTCAAATCCCACTTGGCCCACTCGGTCACAAAGTGCTCGGGGCCGTTGCAGAGGAAAAATTCGCTCTCGGTCGGGTTGCCGTCGATGTCGTAACCCGTAGCGGCAATCTTTACATAGTCGTTCTCACCGATATTCTCGGTCAGGCCGTTACCGTCGGCATAGCAGCTGATGGCGTAGCAGGAGTTATTGACCCACATGTGGTCAATGATACGGGCCTGGCCATCGGCAAAGTAGAAGTAGGGCAGTACCTCGGTCATGTTGTAATCCGAGCCGTCGATATAGCCGTAGTGGATACCAAAGTTAATAGAACCGCCCTTACCACCGGCACCCTCGGGGCCATAGACGGTCATCTGGTGCTCGTAGGTGCCGTAGGTGGCGTAGTCGGTCGAGGCGTAGTTTGAAACCACATGGCCACCACCCCAATAGACCTGCGAGCCATAGTTTACGGGGAACTCCGTAGCCAGGAAGGTGTTGCCCTCGTCGTACCAATGGTAGTCGCAACCGCGACCCTCGCCATAGAAGCCCATATCGCCGTAGCAGAGCGGGCCTCCATACTCGGGCACATCAATCAAATCGCTCCATACGCTTACCTCGTGGTCGTAGTAGCTGTCGCTCATCGTATCGTAGCCCGTGATGGTGTAGGGGGCAAACTTCTCGCTGCCATCCTCAAAGCTGAGGGTGCGAAGTTCGATATTCTCTACCCACTCGCCGGCCATCACCTCGAACTTGACAATCAGACCGTGGCCCGCCTCGGAGAGGAGATTGAAGGCGACAACACCCTCCTTCTCGGCGTAGAGATTCTCCTTTACGGGTGCCGTGACGGTAATCAGCCCCTCCTGGTAGCCTACACGCCAGCCATCGGGCTTCGAGATGGAGTAGTCGGCCACATTCTCAGCCTCAACCGAGAGCTCCACGCATTTGCCATACTCCACCTGCAGGGTCTGTTCGATGCCTTCGATAATAAAGAGCGGCTCGCTCGAAGCGTTATAGCGCGGAACCAAAATCTCCGTACCATCGGTCAATACAAAAAGCACGAAATCCTCTCCGGAGGTATCTACACGGCTGAAGAAGGAGTCACCGGCAGCACCATCGCTGCCATCCTCGCCATCGCTTCCCGAGGTGCCATCTTTACCGTCGCGACCCTCGGCTACCACACCGGTCGATTGCCAGCTTTGGCCGCCATCGGTCGAGATTTCCCACTCCTTGGTCTGCTCGTTGATGCGTACCTGCGGAGCTACTGCATCCTTGCCGTCGGCTCCATCCTCACCATCCTGGCCATCCAGACCCGAGGCACAGATCTTATTGCCGGCATCATCCAGCAGCCACTCGCCATCCAGAGTCCAATAGTAGCGACCATCCGCATCCTGCTTTACCGAGATTACGGGGGCGTTCATACCATCCTTGCCATCTGAGCCGTCTGCACCATTTTCCCCATCCTTGCCATGGGTGATGGTGGCCGAGGAGCCATCCGAGAAGTTGATTCGGTAACCCTCTGCCGACTCCTCAACCGAGGTGATGGTCACCTGCTTTTCGAGGGCCGAGACGAGCTGCTGCAACGCTGCAAGATCACCGTTAAGGCGCGTAGTTGCTGCCTCCAGATCGGCTACGCGATCCTTGACATCCTCCACGGCGCTCCAAATAGCCGTGTCATCGTACTCATCTACGCAGGCCGTCATCGTACCCACTGTCAGGAGTGCCATCAGAGCAACTCTCCAAAATTTAGAAACTCTTTTCATGATTTTTGGTTTTAATTATTAGAAGTATTGTCATTGATTTCCGTTTTTTTGCGCTGCACCTCACCCCGAGGGCATGGTTGGCCTGCTCGAAGAGCGGTTGCAGCTCATCGAGATAACGTGCTTTGAGTTTGAATCGGTGAATGGTGGCGGGTGTCAGCTCCAAAGGCTTCCCATGCGCCTTGTAATGGGCACACAGCACACCCACGACGGCTGACAGCAGAGGCTCGATGCGCTCGACCTGAAGCTCGGGACGTGACGCTGCCGTGTAGAGAATCTCTCCACACGCAGGGTCGTAGAGTCGAATATGAAGCTGATAGAGCCAGCCCGCAGAGGGGTAGCGACTCAGGTTGCCCAGGAATTGGGCCACCGAGATACGTTGCCGGGTGCCCTCTGCACTCCGCTGCGCAAGGGTAATCCAGGCACAAGAGCAGGGGCTCGCAGCAAGCAGACAGTAGAGCGGGTTTGCTTGCACACGCAGGGTCTTGAAAAATTTCCACAAGTTGCTCTTCAGGATAGCATCCTTTTGAGCAGACTCGTTTGCTTGGGCCAAAGCCATACACTTAGCAGCCATGTGTCAGTTTTCGGATAATTGCCGACTGCATCGTGTGTGCAAGGGTATAGAGATAGTACCCCGAATAAGACAGGCAGTATCTACCCGTCAAAATCTACAGCCACAAATAAGCAGGCAATTAAAAAAGTTGATTTCGACCCGTATCCCAGCAGGAGGAGATCCATTAAAACACAAGGCAGGTCTTCTGACTTGTCCCCGCTTCCGCGCCTTCCCGATTTTGGAATCAGTGGCAAAGAGTGCGTAGCAATCATCCTTTAAGTCGGCATAACAGCCTTTGTGGATGGGACTTACAGCAACTGGTATTGTCCCGGTTTTTCACCGGATTCCCTTTTCACCCTTCGTAACGCTCGGTTCGTAAGGGCTCCTTATGTAGGACAAAGGTAGTAATTATTTTCTAACCGACACCATCCCAAGCCAAAAAAATCGTTTTTCATAGAGTCTTTTTTTTGGTTCGGGGTTCGGAGCGCAAATCCAAGGCCAAAGAAAAAAGAGTGTGCCCAACGAAAGGTTTGGGCACACTCATTAACGCAGCAATCGCCTTGTCAGACAACTTCTCAACCTGCCAGATTGCTGAAGGTCTGATAGAGCGTACTTACCAGGCCGAAGGCGAGGATGCCGCCGAGTGACAGCACCAGCGAGAGGCGCATATAACCATTGCTCTTGAAGGCGGGGATGGGCTCCTCGGAGCTGTCGATATAGATCGCCTTGACCACCAGCAGGTAGTAGTAGAGCGAGATGACGGTGTTGATCAGGGCCAGAAAGACCACCAGATAGTGTCCCTGGTTGAAGGCGGCGGCAAAGACCATAAATTTGCTGAAGAATCCGGCAAAGGGCGGGATTCCGGCCAGCGAGAAGAGGGCCAGGGTCATCACCAGCGAGAGCTTGGGGTTGGTGGCATAGAGCCCACGATAGTCGTCGCGCAGGGTCTTTCCGCTCTTCTGCTCGATGGCGTTGATGATGCCGAAGACGGCCATATTGGCAACGACGTAAACCACGATGTAGTAGACCAGGGCGGTTGCTCCCTGCGCGTAGTCGCCGAGCATGGCGAGCAGGATGTATCCCGCCTGCGAGATACTGCTGAAGGCCATAAAGCGCTTCATGTTTCTTTGGCGCAGGGCAAAGAGGTTACCGATGGTGATGGTCGTTATGATGACAATCGAGAGCATGGTCGAGCTCAGGGTGGCCATATTGCCAAAGACCTTAAAGAGAAGCGTCATCAGGGCAAAGGCTGCGGCACCCTTCGAGAGGGCCGAGAGCATACCCGTCACCACGGTCGGAGCGCCCTGGTAGGTGTCGGCCGTCCAGAGGTGGAAGGGGACAAGGCTGAGCTTGAATCCCATGCCGGCAAAGATGAAGACCATGGCTAAAATCTCGAGCTCGCAGCCGTGCAGGTGGGGAGCCACGTCGGCGAAGTAGAGCGAGCCGACGGCACCGTAGATGAGCGAGATACCGTAGAGGAAGATGCCGCTCGAGAAGAGGGCGTAGAGGATAAATTTGGCACTCGCCTCGCCGCTGTGCTCCTTATACTTGTCGAAGGCAACCAAACAGGCCATCGGTACGGTTGCCAGCTCAAGACCCAGGAAGAAGAGCAGGAAGTGGTCGGCACTGATCATAAAGTACATACCAATCAGCGTACTGAGCGTGAGGATATAGAACTCGCCGATTTTGTGCTTACTCTCTTCGCGGTTCAACCACTCGGTAGCCTGCAGGAAGGCCAGCAGGGTACCAAACGAGAGGATTGTCTTCAGGGCCGAGGCGATGGGTGTCGAGTGGTACATGCCGCCAAAGAGAGTAATCTCCTGGGGGTAAATGGTCAGAATCATCTGCAAAGCGAGCAGGATGCAGGCTATGGGGTGCAACAGTTTGCGGTGCTTCTCTGAGAGCATCAGATCGCAGACAAACATAATCAGGAAAACCTCAATCACTCCAAGTTCCTGACGCATCTGAAAAAATTGCATTAAGTTTTCCATAGTTACTTGATAAATTGCGTAATTATCGGTTCAACACTTGAGCTGATCAAATCGCTCACCCACAGCGGAGCAAGTCCGAGTCCGGCCACACAGACAATGAGCGTAAAGACAGCCACCTTTTCGTCCCACGAGGCGTCGGTCAGAAGATTAAATTCGGGGTTGTTCACCTCGCCATAGAGGAACTTGCCTACGGTACGCAGGATGTAGACCGCCGTGATAACGATGCTGCAGGTGGCGATAATGGTGCAGATGCGGTGGAACGAGTCGGCATTCTCAAACGAGCCCACAAAGATAGTCATCTCGGCTGCGAAGCCGCTGAATCCGGGCAGTCCGAGGTTGGCCAGACCGGCGATGACGTAGCAGACTGCAAGGCAAGGCATAATCTTCATCAGTCCGCTCATCTGGCGAATGTCGCGCGTGTGGGTACGGCCGTAAATCATACCGATAAGGGCGAAGAAGAGGGCGGTCATCAGACCGTGCGAGAGCATCTGCAGCACGGCTCCCGTGCAGGAGGTGCGGGTCGTCATCAGCAGGGCGAAGAGCACCAAACCGCAGTGCGAAACCGAGGAGTAGGCGTTGATATACTTCAGGTCGGTCTGCACGCAGGCGCTGAAGGCTCCGTAGACCACCGAAATTGTGGTCAGAATCAGGAACAGATCACCCCACATCGCAAGACCCTCGGGCATCAGATTCATGGCGATACGGAAACAACCGTAGCCTCCGAGCTTCATCAGCACACCGGCATGGAGCATCGAGACGGCCGTGGGGGCCGAGGCGTGACCGTCGGGACTCCAGGTGTGGAAGGGGAACAGTGCACCCAGAATACCGAATCCGAGGAAGAGCAGCGGGAAGAAGATCTCCTGCAGGGCGATGGGAATCCGAATCTCGGCCAGCTCCAGGATGTTCATCGTCGTGGCACCGGCTCCGTAGTAGATACTCAGAATACCGATAAGAATCAGGGCCGAGCCGCCCATCAGCATCAGCGTAAGTTTCATGGCCGAGTACTCCTTGCGACCACTGCCCCAGACACCGATGAGCAGGTACATCGGAATCAGTGCCACCTCATAGAACATAAACATCGTGAACAGATCGGTCGAGATGAAGAATCCGTAGACACCGATGCTCAGCAGCGTGTACCACAGGAAGTACTCCTTGGTCAGGGGTTGCAGTCGCCACGAGGCGAAGACGCCCGTAAATACGATAATCGAGCTCAGCAGCAACATCGCCACCGAGATACCGTCAACTCCCAGCGAGAAGCAGATATTCAGGGGTTCGTACCAGCTCACCGACGAGGTGTAGAGCATCTCGGCCTCGGCTCCTGCCTGGCGCAGCCCGATGTAATCGACAACCAGGTATACCGACAGGGCGAGCAGCAGGGCGGCGCCCGAGACCATCACACCCTTGATCTGGGCAAGTGAGCGTGAGGCCCACAACCCCAGCATCATCACTACGGGTATCGCTACAAAAAACAGAAGTATATTACACATAACGTTAGCAGATTAAAAGGATGAGGGTTAATAATACCGTTCCTGCCAGGAACCAGATGCAGTACTGCTGAATGTGGGAGTTCTGCATCCACTTGGTGCGCTCACTGAGCCACAACGAGCACTTGCCACAGAGATTGAAGAATCCGTCGATGACCTGCTTGTCGAACCAGGCAATGGGGGTGCTGATCAGGCGGAAGATAATCTGCTTGGTGACAAAGAGCCACACCTTGTCGATGTAGAATCGGTTGTAGGCGGCCTTGTGGAGTCCGGCATAGCGGGCAGCCAGCGCCTCGGCCACGGGTTGCTCCTCTCGCGCGTAGATAAAGGTGGCCAAGGCAATCGACGAGAGGGCCACAACCAGCGAGATGGCAGCCGTCGTCATATCAATATGAATGTGGTAGGCCGTGCCGTTGCTGCTCACAAACTCTCCGAAGGGAATAAAGCCCGCCACACAGGTAATTACGGCCAGCACCAGCAGCGGCAGGGTCATTGTCAGGGGCGACTCCTTGGGCTTGTGGGCCGTATGCAGCTCCTTGTTCTCCTTGCCCCAGAAGATGCAGTAGTAGAGGCGGAACATATAGAAGGCCGTCATACCGGCAATGGCCGTCATCACCCAGCCCATCAGGGGGCTGAAGTTAAAGCAGGCGACCAGAATCTCATCCTTGGAGAAGAATCCCGACAGGGGCCAGATACCGGCAATGGCCAGACAGGCAATCAGGAAGGTAAGGTGCGTCAGGGGCATATAGCGACGCAGGCCACCCATGGCACTCATCTCGTTGGAGTGTACGGCGTGGATGATGCTTCCGGCTCCCAGGAACAACAGCGCCTTGAACATGGCGTGCGTAAAGAGGTGGAACATCGAGGCCATGTAGCCCAGACCACCGTGGTGTGGATCCATCGAGGTCGAGACGCCGAGCGCCACCATCATAAATCCGATTTGCGAGATGGTCGAGAAGGCCAGCACACGCTTGATGTCGCTCTGCACACAGGCTACAGCCGCAGCATAGAGGGCCGTGAAGGCTCCGATGTAGGCTATCCACGGCAGTACCTGGGGGGCGTAGTCGATAAAGAGCGGGAACATGCGGGCAACCAAGAAGACACCGGCCACCACCATCGTCGCCGCATGGATAAGGGCACTTACGGGGGTGGGGCCCTCCATGGCGTCGGGCAGCCAGATGTGCAGCGGGAACATGGCGCTCTTACCGGCACCACCCACAAACATCAGCGAGAGCGCCAGGGGCATCATACCGCCGGCCGAGAGCAGGTGCAGCATATCGGGCGTAAAGGAGAAGGTGCCGCAGTAGAAGCCGTAGATGAGGATACCAATCAGGAATCCGAGGTCGGCAAAGCGCGTCACGATAAAGGCCTTCTTGCTGGCAGCGATGGCGGCCGGCTTGGTGTAGTAGAATCCGATGAGCAGGTAGGAGCTCACACCCACCAGCTCCCAGAAGATGTACATCTGGAAGATGTTGGTGGCCACAACCAGACCCAGCATCGACATCGTAAAGAGCGACAGGAAGGCGTAGTAGCGCTGGAAACCGCGCTCACCCTTCATATAGCCCAGCGAGTAGATGTGTACCATCAGGCTGACGGTCGAGATAACCACCAGCATCATTACCGAGATGGGATCGAGCAGAATACCCAAATCGATATTCAACCCGCCACCCAAGGGGAGCCACTCCCAATTGTAGGGTTTGAGAGTCTCGAACAAGCCCTCGGCATTGCGGCCGGCTCCAAAGTATTGAAAGGCTGTCAAATAACTAAGCGCCGCAACTCCCGTAAGCGAGAGGGTTCCGATAAGGCCGGCAACCTTCGGCTTCATATAACTGCCCAAGAGGCCGAGCAAGAGAAAGCTCAGCAGGGGCAGAATCAACAAAAAGATTGTATACTCCATAACTACTCCTCCTTCATCTTGTCCAGGTTTCTAACCTGGATGTTCTTCATATTACGGTATATGTTTATGATGATTGCGATGGCGACGGCCGTCTCGGCGGCACTTACGCCAATGGCAAAGATCGTAAAGAATACACCCTCCAACTGCTCGGGGAACAGGAAACGATTGAAGACCGCAAAGTTGATGTCCACCGAGTTCAAAATCAACTCAAGGCTGATGAGCATCGTGAGCAGGTTTCGGCGGGTAAAGAATCCGTAGATACCCGCAAACATCATAAAGGTCGATAAGACCAAGTACCACTCCATTTGTACCATAACTCTTCCTCCTATCTTTTTCGTGCAATCATAATTCCGCCGACAATGCAGGCCAACAGCA
The DNA here is from genome assembly GCA_964426045.1 of uncultured Alistipes sp. Taxonomy (GTDB): domain Bacteria; phylum Bacteroidota; class Bacteroidia; order Bacteroidales; family Rikenellaceae; genus Alistipes. Next base: position 13,759 of record CAYRPL010000015.1, read on the forward strand.
GCAGACTGATGACCTCAAAAGGCAGCAGGTATTGGTATTTCTCGGTACCCATCAGAGAGTAGCCGATGGTGCGAATCTCCAACTCGCCCGCCTGAAAGACCGACTCGTGGAACTTGTGCTTGACAATCACATAGATACATACGCCAAGGCCGACCAAGGTCGAGAGCAGACCTATGATCATCTTCTTGTTCTTCAGCGGCTCGGCACGGTCACCGTCGCTCGAGGTGAGCAGAATACTGAAGACGTAGAGAATGGTGATACCTCCGGCATAGATCAGCAGCTGTACGGCCCCCAGGAACGAGTAGTTCAGCTGGAAATAGATGCCTGCCGTAGCAAAGAGCACAAAGAGCAGGTAGGTGGCCGAGCGCAAGATACGCTTGGTGGTGATGGCCAGAATCGAACATACGCCGATGATGGCCGCCAGAATGATAAATATAATGGTTTGAATCGTCATATTTACTCCTCGTTTAAGGTCAATTTCAGGTGATTTCTATCGTAGACGGCATTTTCGAACTCCGTGGAGAATTCGATGGCCTTGCTCGGACAGACATTGACGCAGAGCTGGCAGAACATGCAGGCGCCCAGGTCATACTCATACTTCAGCAGCACCTTCTTGCGCTTGCCGCTCTCGGGGTCGGTGACCATCTCGCTTGTCAGGCTGATGGTGTCGTTCGGGCAGTTCATCTGACACAGACCGCAAGCGATACACTTGCTTGCGTCGGGCATCGTCAGACGACCTCGAAAGCGGGGCGAGAGCTTCAGTGTAGCCCGATTGTCGGGGTACTCTTCGGTTACCTTCTTCTTGAAGAACTCGCGGCCGGTGACACTGAAGCCCGTCAGCAGCGATTTTATGCCGTAAAACAGCGACCCGATATATCCTCTTTTCTGTTCCATGGTTAGAAGTGCAGTTTATATACAACAATAAAGGTCATCACCAGCAGATTCAACATGCTGATAGGAATCAGGTATTTCCACTCAAGGGTCAGAATCTGGTCGATGCGCAGGCGCGGGAAGGTCCACTTCATCCACATCAGCAGCCAAACCACAAAGAGGGTCTTGCCGAAGAACCAGACGATGCTCGGGATGCAATCCATGGCGGCATTGAATCCCTCCCAGCCCGAGATGTGCAGAGGCATCCAACCACCCAGGAAGATGGTCGAGGCGACACCTGCAATTACAAACAGATTGACAAACTCGGCCACATAGAACAGACCGAAGTGCATGCCCGAGTACTCGGTGTGGTAGCCTGCCGTCAGCTCACTCTCGGCCTCGGGCAAATCGAAGGGGCCGCGATTGACCTCGGCATTACCTGCGATGAGGTAGATAACAAAGGCGATAAAGGCGGGGATGTGACCCTTGAAGATGAACCAGACATCCTGCTGGCGCATCACAATCTCCGAGAACTGCATCGTATCGGTCAGTACGATGATGGTCAGCAGGCTGATCGAGGCCGAGAGCTCGTAGCTGATCATCTGCGCACCGCTTCGCATGGCACCGATGAGCGAGTACTTGTTGTTCGAGCCCCAGCCGGCGAGCAGTACACCCACCACGCCGATACTCGACGAGGCCATCAGAAAGAAGATGCCCACGTTGAAGTCCAGCACCTCCAGGCCGCGGCCGAAGGGCAGACAGCTGAAGGCCATCACCGAGGCCAGAATCACGATAAAGGGGGCCAGGCTGTAGAGGAACTTATCCGACGAGCGTATCGAGATAACCTCCTTGGTCAGCATCTTGATCATATCGCAAACCAACTGAATGGTTCCCCACGGGCCCACTCGGTTGGGGCCCAGACGGCATTGGAACGCGGCACAGACTTTGCGCTCCATGTAGATCATCATCACGGCAATAATCACATACAGCAGGATGATGCAGATACCGATAAGCAGGCACTCTACGAAGGTCGCCAGCTCCAACGGCATGAACGAAATCAGCCAGTTGTGTATCCAGGTTGTTATGATTCCAAAGTCAAACATGATTATCGATCTATATCAGGTACAACATAATCCACCGTGGCTCCGATGGCAATCAGGTCGGCAATCTTTGCATTGCGACAAAGCGTGTTCATGGCCGAAACCAGCGGCAGTCCGGTCGAGCGGAACTTCAGACGATAGGGGTACTTCTCGCCACGGCTCTCGAGGTATACGCCGAACTCGCCACGGCTCCCTTCGACGGCTGCGTAGTAGCTTCCCTCGGGAACCTTGATGATGGGCTTCAGCTTGGCCTGAATCTCCCCCTCGGGGATGTGGTCGATGAGCTGCTCGATGATGTTGAGGCTCTGCTCGATCTCCTTCATGCGGACCATGTAGCGGGCAAAGCAGTCACCATCGGTGAACAAAATCTCCTCGAACTGCACCTTGTCGTAGGCGGCGTAGGGGTGGCGCTTGCGCACGTCACAGGCCCAGCCCGATGCGCGGCCCGTTCCGCCCGTGGCACCAAACGAGATGGCATCCTCACGCGACAGTACGCCCACACCCTTGGTGCGGCCCTGCATGATGATATTGCCCGTGAATACATCGTGGTACTCCTTCAGCGTAGGCCGCATGTACTTGATGAAATCCTTGACTTTTTGTACGAAGTCGGGCGCCAGGTCGGCCTGCACACCTCCGATGGTATTGTAGTTCTGAATCAGGCGGCCGCCGGTCGTTCCTTCAAAGATGTCGAGCACCTTTTCGCGGTCGCGGAATCCGTAGAAGAAGGCCGATAGCGCTCCCAAGTCCATGCAGGCGCAGGAGAAGAAGAGCAGGTGCGAGTCAATGCGCTGCAACTCGTCCATGATGGTGCGGATATACTGCACGCGCTCGCTGACCTCGATACCCATCGCCTTCTCGATGCACATACACAGTGCGTGACGATTCTGATGCGCACCCAAATAATCGAGTCGGTCGGTGAGGGCTAAGGTCTGGGGGTAGGTCAGGCTTTCGCACATCTTCTCGATACCGCGGTGGATGTAGCCGCAGTGGGCGTCGAGCTTCTTGATGGTCTCTCCCTCCAGGCTGACACGGAAGCGCAACACACCGTGTGTGGCGGGGTGCTGGGGGCCGATGTTGATGACGTACTCGTCGTTATCGAAGAGCAGGTCGCGGTGTTTGATGACACTGCCGTCGGGCAACACCTCGATATACTGCGTGGCATTCGAGGTCTCCTCATTGCTCATTCTTAAGGGGTTGAGCGACATATCGTAATCCTTGCGCAGCGGGAATCCGACCCAATCTTCGCGCAGGAAAAGACGTCGCATATCGGGGTGTCCGATAAACTGAATGCCGAAGTAGTCGTAGACCTCGCGCTCGTTAAATTCGGCGCCCTTCCAAATCTCGGCCACACTCAGCAGGTGGGGATCCTCACGATTCAGGGTGAGGGTCTTCAATACCACATTCTCTTTTGTTTCGGTATTCTCCAGGTGATAGACGACGCCCAGGCCCTCTTCGCCCCAATCCACACCCGTCAGTGAGCGCAGAAAGTCGTAGCCCTGCTTGCGGTACTCGAGCGCAGCGTCGTAGAACTTCTCCTTTTCGATGAATATCATATTTTCCATAGCTACTCCTTTTTATCTTCCTTACGGTTCACATCTCCGAAGAATTTCTCGGCCTTGACCTTGTTTTGCAGCTGCATCATACCGTAGAGCAGCGCCTCGGGTCGGGGAGGACATCCCGGAATAAAGACATCGACCGGCAGAATCTTCTCGATGCCGTCTACTACATGGTAGGACTTCTTGAAGGGACCGCCGCAGATGGCACATCCGCCCACGGCAATCACATACTTCGGGTCGGCCATCTGGTCGTACAGACGTCTGAGTACGGGGGCCATCTTGTGGGTGATGGTTCCGGCCACCATAATCATATCGGCCTGGCGGGGGCTGGCGCGTGTCACCTCAAACCCAAAGCGGGCAAAGTCGTATCGGGCGGCTCCAACCGACATATACTCGATGCCACAGCAACTTGTGGCAAAGGTCAGGGGCCAAATCGAGTTTCCGCGCCCCCAATTTATCATCTCATCCAGTGTGCCGATGACCACGTTGGTTCCCTCCTTGCGGAGCTCACGAACCATCTCTTCCAAATATTCTCTGTTCTTTACTTCCATTCCAATGCACCCTTTTTCCAAGCATACGCAAGGCCTAATACCAAAATCAGCAGAAAAAACAGCACGGAGATCAGACCCTGAACTCCGATATCCTGCACTACGGCAGCCCAAGGGAAGAGGAAGACCGTCTCTACGTCAAACATCAAAAAGAGAATGGCGAAGAGATAGTAACCCACCTTAAACTGCATCCACGATTTTCCCTGAGTGGGCATACCGCACTCGTAGGACTCCCCCTTCTGGGGGTTGTACGACCTTGGGGAAATCGCCCGGGCGATACCAATGGCCGCGACGACAATCATTACCGCAGTAATGATGACGACAATCAGATAAGTAAAACTCATCATAATGTTAAACGATCTTATGAAATACAGGGGTTAAGCGAATAAATGCGCAAATCGAAGGGTTGACCACGGTGCAACCCGTGCATGCGGACAGATGCTCTGTGCCCGATGCGAAGAGGGGGTCCGCAGACCTATATGTTGAGCCGACAGAGGTAGGAAAGGGTGTATAATACCCCTTGGGTCGGAGTCGAGTGGCGGGAGGAGAGTCGGGAAAGCGGGGGCTGATGCAGCCCGTCGAATCGCCAGCCGCACAACAACTCCTTGCTGTGTTTCTTGAGTTTGGAGTCCTCTTTGGAGAGGTGCTCGCTCTTGGTGGCATAGATGCCGAGCGAGTGAATGGGGGTGTCGAATACCGTGTGTGCAAGGTCGCGAGACTGTTTCAGCGGCTCCGTGAAGTAGGATTTCGGTGCAGAGATGCTCTGCGCATCACCCAAACCGACGCCCCAATCGGATCTCGACAGGCCTAACAAAATCAGCCAAATCGAGACCCAGAAAATCGACCGAGCCTTCGCATTTATACCTCCCAACACTTGCTAAATAGAGCTTGAAATTGACAAGCAAAGGTACAAATTTTTCTGCTAAAAAGTTGCAAAATATGAAGTTTTGCCTAAAAAAATCTGTGTTTTTACCTGTCTTGGGGATAATTTTGAGAATTTTGGGAATGTGTCGGGGCAATCGGATGCCCCAATTTTTAGTCAGAAGGTGGCAGCTGCAACTATCGTGTGGTGCGCAACCCGATTTTTGATTTTAGGCGAGGAAATTTTGTACCAACACAGATTGGGCCGGATGGGACATACTTTCGTATTTCCCATTCGGCCCAAGCAAGGCGGTGCAAAATTTACCGCTTAAAATCGAAAATTATTTGCGGATGGCAGCCACTCCGGGCAACTCCTTACCCTCCATGTACTCCAAGAGGGCGCCGCCACCGGTCGAAACGTAGCTCACCTGGTTCACCAGACCAAACTTGTTGATGCAGGCTACCGAGTCACCACCGCCGATAAGCGAGTAGGCACCCTGCTGCGTAGCCTCGGCGATAGCCTCGGCCACATAGCGCGAACCGGTCGAGAACTTGTTGATCTCAAATACACCTACGGGGCCGTTCCAGAGGATGGTCTTGCAGCCCAGAATGGTCTCGCGGAAGAGCTTCTTGCCCTCGTCGGCGATATCGACACCCTCCCAGCCGGCGGGGATGTCGCGTACCGAAGCGGTCTGCGTGTTGGCCTCCTCCGAGAAGTCGTCGCAAACCAGTGCATCGGGCGAGGTGATCACCTTCACACCCTTCTGCTCGGCCTTCTTCAGAATCTCGAGAGCCGTGGGGTAGAAGTCGGGCTCGCAGATCGACTTGCCAATCTGGCCACCCTGGGCACCCGAGAAGGTGTAGGTCATACCACCACCCAGAATCAGCACGTCTACCTTCTCGAGCAGCTTCTCGATGATGGTAATCTTGGTCGAAACCTTCGAGCCTCCGATGATGGCGCAGAAGGGACGCTGGGGATTCTGCATCACGCCGTCGATGGCCTTCAGCTCGTTCTCCATCACATAACCAAACATCTTATCCTGGGGGAAGTAGTCGGCAATCAGGGCCGTCGAGGCGTGGGCGCGGTGGGCCGTACCGAAGGCGTCGTTGATGTAGCAGTCGGCATACGAAGCGAGCTTCTTGACGAACTCCTTCTGGGGGCCCTCCTTCAGGGCCTTCTTGGCGGCCTTCTTCTCCTCGTCGGTGGCATCTTCGGCCAAACCGCGGGGCTTACCCTCCTCCTCGGCGTAGAAGCGCAGGTTCTCGAGCAGGAGCACCTCACCGGGCTTCAGGGCTGCAGCCATCTGGGCGGCCTTCTCGCCCATGCAGTCGCCGGCGAAGAGAATCTTCTCACCCAGGCGAGCCTCGATGGCGGGGATAATCTGCTCGAGCGAGTACTTGGGATCGGGATTCTTCTTGGGACGACCCAGGTGGGACATCAGAATGACCGAACCGCCCTTCTCCAGCACCTTCTTGATGGTGGGAATTGCGGCACGAATACGGGTGTCATCGGTTACCTGACCCTCCGAGTTGAGGGGCACATTGAAATCGACGCGAATAATCGCACGCTTACCGGTAAAATCGTAGGAATCAATCTTGAACATAGTATTTTGTTTTTATGGTTACTCTATTTCGACGGGCAAAGGTACAAAATAATTCAAAATTCATAATTCAAAATTCAAAATTATTTTTAGCAGC
>CAYRPL010000016.1:0-17850 GCA_964426045.1 uncultured Alistipes sp.
ACAAAATAATTCAAAATTCATAATTCAAAATTCAAAATTATTTTTAGCTGTCAGCGGTCAGCTTTTTTAAAATTAGGAATTTGGAATTAGGAATTAGGAATTGTTATAATTAGAAAATTTTGAATTTTGAATTTTGAATTTTGAATTTTGAATTTCATCCCCTAATGCCCCTAATGCCCTTAATGCCCCTAAGACAAGAGTGTGCTTTCGATTTTAGAGGAGCAGATTTTGTGCCAACGCAGATTGGGCCGGGATCGCTTCGCTTTTCGATTTTAGAGGAGCAGATTTCGCCTTGACGCAGCAAGCCCCGGATTTGTGGCTGCTTTTTGATTTTAGAGGAGCAGATTTTGTGCCAACGCAGATTGGGCCGGATGGGACATAGTTCTCTATTTCCCATTCGGCCCAAGCAAGGCGGTGCAAAATGTGCCCTATAAAATCGAAAAGAGGTAGGGGGAGTACATCAGTATACCCTGCTGATTGAGTATCTCGCGAGCCTTCGCATAGGGAATCATCGCCTCACCCAGGGCATCCAATTCGTAGTGGGCCTTCAGCTTGGCGTTCAGCGAAGCAAAGAGGGCAGCCACTCCCTCGGGCTCGGGCAGATGCTCCTCGGCGCGGTAGCTCTCCAGACCGGCCTTCGAGGCGGCTACGGCAATGGCCTCCTTCAAACCTCCGTGACCGTCGGCCAGGCCGATTTCGAGGGCATCGACACCCGACCATACACGACCTCCGGCAATCTCTAATACACGCTCAATGGGCAGGTTGCGGCCCTCGGACACCTTCGAGGTGAAGCTCTCGTATACCTTGTCGACGCTGCGAATCAGCATAGCCCTCTCCGCCGGGGTTGTGGGGCGAATCGACCCAATCAGAAATCCCTGACCGAAGTCGGCCGAAGTGTTGGTACGCACATTGTCAAAGGTGATGCCGAGTTTATCCTCGCAGAGTTCATCCACTACGGGGAAGGCACCGAAGACACCGATCGAGCCCGTGAGAGTGAGCTTGTTGCAGAGGATGGCGTCGGCCGGTGCCGAGATGTAGTAACCTCCCGAGGCGGCGTAGTCGCCCATCGAGATAACTACCGGCTTCTCGGCCTGCAGGAGCTTCATTTCGCGCCAGATGACATCCGAGGCTAAGGCGCTGCCGCCCGGCGAATTGACACGCAGCACAACGGCTTTCACGTCGTCGTTCTTGCGTACCTTGGCAATCTCGGCGGCCAGCGAGTTGCCGAAGATGTTGCCGGGCTGCGTGCCCTCACCATCGACGATGGCTCCGTCGGCATAGACAATGGCTACCTGGGGTGCCAGCAGGGTATCGACATCGGGGGCCACCTGAGTAGCATACTCTGAGAGGGTCACGAAGCAGAACTCCTTGTCGGCGTTGCGCTCCACGCCCTGCTCGGTGAACCACTGCTCCATCTCATCCTCGTAGATCAGACCGTCGACCAACTTGTGCTTCAGGGCATCCTCGGGCATCGTCAGCTCGAGGCGGTCCACCAGGCGGTTGAAGGCCTCGAGGCTCTCCAACGAGCGGCTCTCGACAATGGCCTGGCTCAGTACGCCCCACATCGAATTGACCATCTGACGGGTCTGCTCGCGATTCTCGGGCGACATCTTCTTCAGGAAGTAGGGCTCCACAGCGCTCTTGTATTTGCAGGCCGTGGGGCGGAAGATTTCGTACTCGATGCCGAGCTTGTCAAAGAGCCCCTTGAAGAAGGGGATGGTGTAGCTGAAGCCCTGCAACGAGAGGTTACCCTCCTTCTGGAGGTAGATTTTGTCGGCGGCCGTTGCTAAGTAGTAGTCGGCCTGACGAAAGCTCTCGCCATAGGCTACCACAAACTTGCCGCTCTCCTTGAAGGAGAGGATGGCCGCACGCAGCTCCTCGAGAGCGGCCGTCGAGCTGAGACCCATACCCAGCGGGCGGATGTAGATACCCTTGATGCGGTCGTCGCTCTTGGCGGCGTCAATGGCCTGCAACGCCTTGAAGAGCGAGATGGTGGGGGTCACCTGCAGGGTTGCATAGTCAAATCCGGCCAGCGGGTCGGTCGAGGGGGAGTCGGTGATGCTCTCCGTGAAGTCGATTTTCAGAATCGAGTTCGACTCTACCACCACGGGGGTCTCCATCGAACCTGCCATGCCAACAAGGCTCATCACCCACAGCAGCGTGGTCAAGAACGAGCCTACAACTACGGCCAAAAGGGCCGCCAAAAAGATTTTCAGAAACTTCATGGTCTTAATTTTTATGTGATTTATTCTCCTTATAGTCTGTTGTCCGAGACCGAAAAATCGCCAGTTCAGGCTCGGACTCGGAGGCAAAGTTAGATATATTTTGTCAAATATCAAAAAAATTTTATTGTTTTTCGATATATTTTTGTTACTGTGTTTCAATTTGAAAATAATTTTCTATATTTGTAGTCGGCAAAAACCGCATCGGGCGGTTGGTGCGAATATCCAACGTGGCAACTGCGACAAAAATTATAATACACGATAAATATGGGAAAAAAGCGAGTTTTGGTGGCCGGAGGAGCCGGTTATATTGGTTCTCACACCACCGTCGAGTTGATTGAGGCGGGTTATGAGGTGGTTATCGCCGATAACTTTTCGAATTCGGAGATGCGTGCCGTGGAGGGTGTGCGCAAGATTACGGGCACCGAAGTCCCCTTTGTGGAGGTGGACTGCTGCGACAAGGAGGCCTTCGGACGGCTCTTTGAGCAGTATCACTTCGATGCTGCCATCCACTTTGCGGCCTCGAAGGCGGTGGGTGAGTCGGTCGAGAAGCCGATGCTCTACTACCGCAACAACCTGCTCTCGTTGATGAATCTGGTGGAGCTGATGCACGAGCACGGAGGCGGCAATGTGGTCTTCTCGTCGTCGTGCACGGTCTATGGCGAGCCCTACAAGCAGCCCGTTACGGAGCTCACGCCCCGCAAGGAGGCCACCTCGCCCTATGGCAATACGAAGCAGATTTCAGAGGATATCCTGCGTGATACGGTCAAGGCGTGGCCCGACATGAAGGCTATCGCCCTGCGCTACTTCAACCCCATTGGAGCCCACCCCTCGGCCCTGATTGGCGAGCTGCCGCGCGGTGTGCCGCAGAACTTAGTCCCCTATGTGACGCAGACGGCTGCCGGTATCCGCGAGTGCCTCTCGGTCTTTGGTGATGACTATCCCACCCCTGACGGTTCGTGTATCCGTGACTATATCGACGTAACGGATCTGGCCAAGGCTCACGTTAAGGCCATCAGCCGTATGATTGAGGGGCAGAATAAGGCCGCCTACGAGGTCTTCAATGTCGGCACGGGCCGTGGAGTCTCGGTGCTGGAGTTGGTCAAGGGCTTCGAGCGTGTCAATGGTTTGAAACTGAACTATAAGATTGCTCCGCGCCGTGCGGGTGACATCATTGCCATCTGGGCCGACCCCACGCTGGCCAATACGGAGCTGGGCTGGAAGGCCGAGCGCACCCTCGACGAGACCTTAGCCTCGGCATGGAAGTGGCAAAAGAGCCTGGAGTAGGGCAAAAGGGGAGCTTAAAGCAGAATGCCTAAGAGGATTACATTGCAGTTGGGGCCGCAGCAGGCGGCCGAGAGTCGCCTCTATACGGCGGCGGCAGCCCGTGCGCTGGGGATTCGTGAGCAGGATATTGCCCTGCTTCGAATTTTGAAGCGCTCGGTGGATGCGCGACGCCGCCCCGTGAAGGTAAACCTCTCGCTGGAGGTCTACGAGGATTTCGAGCCCAAGCCCGAGCCCGTACACTTTGACTACCCCGATGTGCGTCACCGCCCCGAGGTGGTGGTCGTAGGTTCGGGACCGGCCGGTCTGTTTGCTGCCCTGCGCCTTGTCGAGCGGGGATTTCGACCTATCGTTCTGGAGCGTGGTAAGGATGTGTTGAATCGTAAGTTCGACATCGCCCGCATCAACCGTAACGGCGAGGTCAATCCCGAGTCCAACTACTCGTTTGGAGAGGGAGGTGCCGGCACCTTCTCCGACGGAAAGCTCTTCACGCGCTCCAAGAAGCGCGGTGACTATAACAAGGCCCTCGAGACGTTGGTCTTCCATGGGGCCGACCCGGCAATTCTCTACGAAGCCCACCCGCATATCGGTACCGACAAGCTGCCCCGCATCATGCAGCGGATGCGCCAGACGATTCTCGATGCAGGGGGCGACTATCTGTTTGAACATAAGGTGACCGACCTGCGTATCAAGGGGGGTCGCATTGAGGCTGTGGCCTGTGGCGACGAGTGGATTGAGGCGGCCGCCGTGGTGCTGGCTACCGGACACTCGGCCCGCGATATCTACCACCTGCTCCACGAAAAGGGGGTCCGCCTCGAGGCGAAGCCCTTTGCTATGGGTGTGCGTATCGAACACCCGCAGCAGCTGATTGATGCCATTCAGTACCACGACCCTCGGGGGCGTGGCGAGTGGCTGCCCGCAGCCTCCTACTCGCTTGTGAGCCAGGAGCAGGGACGTGGGGTCTATTCGTTCTGCATGTGCCCGGGCGGATTTATCGTTCCGGCCCTGACCGATGCCGCCCAATCGGTGGTCAATGGTATGTCGCCCAGTGGTCGTACATCGCCCTATGCCAACTCGGGCCTGGTGACCGAGGTGCGCTTGGATGATTTCCAACATCTGCGGGAGCAGTGGGGTGAGTTGGCGGGATTGAAGTTCCAGGAGCAGTTCGAGGAGCTGGCCCGCCAATGGGGCGGAGAGGCGCAGGTGGCCCCGGCCCAGCGTGTAGCCGACTTTGTGGCGGGTCGTGCCAGCAAGAGCCTCCCGAAGAGCTCCTATATTCCGGGTATCACCCCCTCGAGACTCGATGAGTGGATGCCCGAGTTCATCGCTACGGGCTTAAGAAGCGGTATCGCCACCTTTGGACGACGGATGCACGGATTTTTGACCAACGAGGCGGTGGTGGTGGGCGTTGAGTCTCGCACCTCGACTCCGGTGCGTATTCCCCGTGACGGACAGACGCTGATGCACCCCGAGGTGCAGGGGCTCTTTCCGACGGGCGAGGGGGCCGGTTATGCGGGTGGTATCATCTCGGCGGCGCTCGATGGCGAGCGGGTTGCCGACGCCCTCTGCAGCTATCTTTTGTAGTGTAAGATGGCCACGAAGTAACAATTTGTAAGTATTTTCTATTTTTTTGCGGATATTTGTTACACCGAGTCAAAAAAAGCGCTATCTTTGACAGCACGACCGCAAGAAGGCCGAATAGCGGCAGGGTCCCAATTAGAGGAACTGCGTAAAGGTCGAATAGCGGCAGGGCCCCAATTAGAGGAACTGCGTAAAGGTCGAATAGCAACAGGGCCCCAATTAGAGTACCGTGTAAAGGCCCGATAGCAACAGAACCAAAATTAGAAAACCTTAGAACGATATTTTTATGTACGGAAAGATGAAAGAGTATCTTCAGCAGGAGCTGGAGAGTATCAAGGAGGCCGGTCTTTATAAGACCGAGCGTGTGATTTGCTCGCCCCAGCGGGCTGAGATTGAGGTTGCAGGCCGTCAGGTACTGAACTTCTGCGCCAACAACTACTTGGGTTTGTCGGACAATCCCCGCCTGATGGAGGCTGCCAAGAAGGCGATTGACGAGCGTGGCTTCGGTATGTCGTCGGTGCGCTTTATCTGCGGTTGCCAGGATATGCACAAGGTGCTGGAGAAGGCGATTTCGGATTACTTCGGAACCGAGGATACGATTCTCTACGCTGCCTGCTTCGATGCCAATGGTGGTGTTTTCGAGCCCCTCTTCACGCAGGAGGATGCCATTATCAGCGATGCCCTGAACCATGCTTCGATTATTGATGGTGTGCGCCTTTGCAAGGCGGTTCGCTATCGCTATGCCAGCGCCAATATGGAGGAGCTGGAGAAGTGCCTGCAGGAGGCTCAGGCTCAGCGTTTCCGTATTATTGTTACCGATGGTGTCTTCTCGATGGACGGCCACGCTGCTCCGCTGGATAAGATCTGCGCTTTAGCCGAGAAGTATGACGCCCTGGTGATGGTTGATGAGTGCCACTCGGCCGGTGTGCTGGGTAAGACGGGCCGTGGTATCACGGAGCTCTACAACCTGCGTGGCCAGGTTGATATCCTGACCGGTACGCTGGGTAAGGCCTTTGGTGGTGCCGTGGGAGGCTTCACGACGGGTCGCAAGGAGATTATCGATATGTTGCGTCAGCGTTCGCGTCCCTACCTCTTCTCGAACTCGCTGCCCCCTGCCGTTGTGGGTGCAAGTATCGAGATGTTCAAGATGCTGGAGGAGAGCGACGAGCTGCATGACCGCCTGGTTGCCAACGTCGAGCACTTCCGTGAGGGTATGCTGGCCGCCGGTTTCGATATCAAGCCCACGCAGTCGGCTATCTGCGCCGTGATGGTCTATGACGCCAAGCTCTCGCAGGACTTCGCTGCCAAGCTGCAGGAGGAGGGTATCTTCGTGACGGGCTTCTACTATCCCGTGGTTCCGAAGGGTCAGGCCCGCATCCGCGTACAGGTTTCGGCCGGACACACCACCGAGCAGCTGGATCGTTGCATCGCTGCCTTTACGAAGGTGGGCCGTGAGCTCGGTATTGTAAAGTAGATCGTTTAAGTGGAGAGAGCGTTTGTCCCCTCCTCGGTTAAGTTTATAGGTTATGGCAAAGATGATTTTGGATGCGATTGATCGCAAAATCCTCAAGTTTTTAATTAAGAATGCCCGTACCCCCTTTTTGGAGATTGCCCGCGAGTGCGGTATCTCGGGTGCGGCCATCCATCAGCGCATTCGCAAGTTGAGCGAAGGGGGTGTAATCTGCGGCAGCCGACTGATTGTCGATCCCCGCATGTTGGGCTTTGATGTGTGTGCCTATATCGGCATCCGCATCGAGAGTGCAAAGGATCTGAATAAGACCCAGGAGGCCCTGAAGAATATCCCCGAGATTGTGGAGTGCCACTTTGTGACGGGCAGCTACAGCCTCTTTGTGAAGCTCTACTGCCTGGACAACGACCACCTAATGAAGGTCATCAACTCGTTGCAGAGCATTCCGGGTATCTCCTCGACCGAGACCCGCATTTCGCTGCACGAAGCCTTCCAGCGTCAGGTCTATGTCGATTGCCTGAAGGATTAACAGCTTTGACAATGGCACACGTTGTTCGTTTAACCAAGCAGTTCTCCTTTGAGGCGGCCCACGCCTTGGAGGGCTACGATGGAGCCTGCCGTGAGATTCACGGCCACTCCTATAAGTTTTTTGTGACCATCAAGGGCGAGCCCGAGAGCGATGAGCGCAGCCCCAAGTTCGGTATGGTGATGGACTTTGGCGAGCTGAAGCGCATCATCAACGAGCAGGTGGTTCACCCCTTCGACCACGCCTTTGTGCTGCGTCGTTCACACGAGAACAGCCGTCTGTATGAGTTGCTGCGCGACCGCTTCGAGCGTATTGTGATGGTCGATTTCCAGCCCACTTGCGAGAATCTGCTCGCCGAGTTTGCCCGTCGCATCCAGCGTCAGCTCCCCGAGGGGGTGAAGCTCCATGCGCTGCGTCTGCACGAGACCGAGAGCTCGTATGCCGAGTGGTTTGCCGAAGATAACTAACAAAACGAGCCTATGGCCCAACAAAAACTCTTTCTGATTGATGCCTACGCATTGATCTACAAGTACTATTACGCCTTTATGGGGCGACCGATGCGAAACCACCGAGGGATGAATACCTCGGTGGTCTTCGGCTTTGTGAAGTTCCTGCGCGATATTCTCAAGCGTGAAAAGCCCGATCTGCTGGGTGTTGCCTTCGACCCCAGGGGGGGCTGCTTCCGCCGCACTCTCTATCCCGAATATAAGGCCAACCGCCCCGAGACCCCCGAGGATATCATCCTCTCGGTACCCTACATCAAGCGGGTGCTGGAGGCGATGTGTATTCCGATTTTGGAGGTCGAGAACTTCGAGGCCGATGATGTGATTGGTACGTTGGCCCACAAGGGAGTTGAGGCGGGCTACGAGGTCTTTATGGTGACCCCCGACAAGGATTACGGGCAGCTGGTGAGAGAGCACTGCCACATCTACAAGCAGAAGGGGGATGGCATCGAGGTTATCGACAGCAAGGCTGTTTGTGAGAAGTATGGCATCGGAGAGCCGGTGCTGGTGCGCGATATCTTGGCTTTGTGGGGCGATAGTTCGGACAATATCCCGGGTGTCCCGGGTATTGGCGAGAAGGGGGCCTGCAAGCTGGTGCAGCAGTGGGGCACGGTTGAGAATCTGCTTGCGCATGCCGACGAGTTGAAGGGCAAGCAGGGCGAGAATATCCGTGCCTGGGCTGACAACCTGCGCCTGGCCAAGGAGCTGACCGCCATCCGCCTGGATGTCCCCATCGAGTTCAGAGCAGAGGAGCTTACGATCTGTGAGCCCCACCTCGAGGAGCTGCAATCGCTCTTTGCCGAGCTGGGATTTCGGGCCTTTATGCACGATTTGGCCAATGTAGCTCCGGCCGAGCCCCTTGCACAAACTCCGCAGCAGGCACCCCAGACCCAGCTGGCCGAGATGGCACGCGCCAAGTCGGCTGCTGTGAAGGCGGCCCGCCTGGCGGGTCAGGGCGACCTCTTTGCACCGATTTCACCCGCCGTGGAGGCTGTGCAGCCGATGAAGAGTCCCGAACCCGGGCCCGAGGAGCCGACCTATAAAACGGCACAAGATACCGAGCACCGTTACCTGGTAATAGAAGATGCCGAGCAGTTGCAGGCTGTCGTGGATGAGCTGATGACGTGCGAGGAGTTTTCGTTTGATACCGAGACCACGGGTCTGGATCTCTTCCGAGACCGCATTGTGGGCCTTTCGCTTGCTGTGCGACCCTTCGAGGCGTGGTACCTCCCCTTCCCGCAACCCGGGTTGCTTGCCGAGGTCGATTCGGCCGAACAGACAGCCCGCTATGTCGAGATTCTGCGCCCGCTCTTTCTAAATGAGCGGGTGGCCAAGGTGGGTCAAAACTGCAAATTCGACCTGCTGGTACTGCGTCGCCTGGGCTTAGAGGTGCGAGGAGCGATGTACGATACCATGTTGCTACACTACCTGCTCGACCCCGAGTCGCGACACAACATGAACTTCCTAGCCGAGAAGTACTTGAACTACCGCCCCATCGAGATCGAGACGCTGATCGGTAAGGGGGCCCGCCAGCTGCGTATGGATCAGGTGGCCGTGGCGCGTGTGGCCGAGTATGCCGCCGAGGATGCCGACGTAACCCTGCGTCTGAAGCAGACCCTCTATCCGCTGGTCGAGGAGCAGGGATTTCTAACCTTGTATCGCTCAATAGAAGAGCCGTTGATAAGCGTGTTGGCCGACATGGAGTGGGAGGGTGTGAAGATTGACACCGCAGCCCTGGCCGACTACGCCAAGGTGCTCAACGCCAAACTTGCAGCTTTGGAGTCGGAGATTCGCACGCTGGCCGACGACCCGACGCTGAACATCAACTCGGCCCGCCAGCTCGGTGAGCTGCTCTTTGCCAAGATGCGCATCACCGACAAGCCCAAGATGACCAAAACCAAGCAGTTTTCGACCGACGAGGAGTACCTGCAGAGCTTTGCCCACAAACACCGCATCGTCGATCTGATTTTGGAGTACCGTGGCATCAAAAAGCTCCTCTCGACCTATGTTGAGGCGCTTCCCCAGCTTGTTAATCCCTCGACGGGGCGTATCCATACCTCCTATAACCAGGCTGTTACAGCTACGGGGCGCCTCTCGTCGGCCAACCCTAACCTGCAAAATATTCCGATTCGCGATGAGTTGGGTAAGCCGATTCGTGCCGCTTTCATCCCCTCAAACGAAGAGCATGAACTGCTCTCGGTCGATTATTCGCAGGTCGAGCTGCGTCTGATGGCCCACCTGAGCGGTGATGAGGGGCTGTTGCGAGCCTTTGCCGAGGGCGAGGATATTCACGCCGCCACGGCCGCCAAGATCTTCAATAAGCCCCTTGCGGAGGTGACCTCCGATGAGCGAAGAGGGGCCAAGACGGCCAACTTCGGTATCATCTACGGTATCTCGGCCTTTGGTCTGGCCCAGCGGCTCGATATACCGCGTAGCGAGGCCAAGAGCCTGATTGAGGGCTACTTTGCCTCCTATCCTACGGTCAAAACCTATATGGACGAGGTGGTTGCTCGTGCCAAGGAGTGTGGCTACGTCTCGACCATCTTCGGTCGCCGTCGCTACCTGAACGACATCGCTTCGCAGAATGCTGTGGCGCGTGGTCTGGCCGAGCGCAATGCTGTCAATGCCCCGATTCAGGGCTCGGCAGCCGATATCATGAAGTTGGCGATGATTGCCGTCCACACCCGCTTTCAGGAGGAGGGCATCCGCTCCCGAATGATTTTGCAGGTGCACGACGAGTTGGTCATCGATACCCTGAAATCAGAGCGTGAGCGTGTGCGTGAAATCGTGGTCGAGGCGATGGAGTCGGCTGCCCATCTGAAGCTGAAGTTGATTGCCGAGGCGGGGTTTGGTAATAATTGGCTCTTGGCTCATTAGCAAGAAGCTGTATAATAAGGTGATCTCTGCGTTGTGGCTTTCGGATTTGGAGGGGGCCATCGCAGATGGCATAAGAAGAGATAGTTCCCCGAGGTCAAGTTTACTTGAAACCGAAGGGTAACTATCTCTTCTTGTAGTAGCCGTAAGGCTATCCCAAATCCGCAACGACAAAAAAAGAGAAACGCAAGTTTCTCAAAAAGTTTTTGGTGCCGCTTTTTTCAAAAAGGGGCAGTTCTGTCACTATTCAATCAGAAGCCGTTATTCGCTCCAAACGGCCCAATCACATCCGATGCGGGCGAAGTGCAGTATATACGATTTTCCGAGCAACAAGCCCTTCAACCATCCAGACTCTTCGTTTTCGAAGTGCGGGGCGTCGAGTCGCAGGTCACGCAGCAGCTCCAATTCGCGGCGGTCGGCCAACTTATAGAGGGTCTCTTTGGCACACCAGGCGATGCAGGGCCAGGCCTGATGCGGGCTCAGGCGCTGCTCCTCGGGGCTCAAATAGCGGCTGAGAACAGGTCCGAAGTTGCGCCCCTGCGCCTCAATATCGACTGCCACCCGATGTGATGGGGACCAGCGGAGGGCCATCTGCGCACGGCTGTGCGAGACACCGATAAAGCCCGCACCGTGGCTCAATTCGGGGGCTCCCGAGGGGGCGTAGCCGATTGTTTGGCTTCCCAATTCGCGGTAGAGGAGGGCTCGCCAGCCCAAATATTCGCGTCGGCGCGAAGGAGATGTGAAGGTAGCGGCCTTTAGGCGGTCGGCCTCACTTACCGAGGCTGCGGAGGTCGCCTCATCGGGCAGAGGCTCGACAATCAGCCACCCCGACGCAGGGTCCGAAAGGTCAATTCGCATGGGTGATGACCTTAATCTTGTCGATGCGGTGCCCCTCGAGGGTGTGGACCACAAAGCGTATATCGTGGGTCGTAAACTCGTCGCCCTGCTTGGGGAAGTTGCGCTTCAGCTCCAGCAGCAGACCGGCCAGTGTCTCGGCCTCACCCTTGACATCCTTCAGGCAATCCTCCTCCAGCTCGAGGATGCGTTCAAAGTCGCCAATGTGGGTCTTTCCCTCAAAGAGGTAGGTGTTCTTATCCAGGCGGGTATAAAACTTCTCGTCGGCATCGCTCTCGTCGGAAATCTCACCCACAATCTCCTCGATGATATCCTCTAAGGAGACCAGACCCAGGGTCGAACCATACTCGTCGACCACAATGGCCATGTGGACCTTGTCGCTCTGGAACTCCTCCAACAGGTCGTTAATCTTCTTGTGCTCGGGCACAAAGTAGGGTTTTCTCATCAACTGCTGCCAGCCAAATTCATCGCCACGGTTCAGGTGGGGCAGCAGATCCTTTACAAAGAGCACACCTTTGATGTTGTCGAGATCCTCGTCATAGACCGGAATGCGCGAGAATCCCGAATCGACGATACACTTCATTACCTGCGTGAAGGGGGCCGTAAGGGCTACGGCGGTCATATCGACACGCGGGCGCATAATCTCCTCGACCTCCGTATTCACAAAATTGACGATTCCCGAGAGCATGCCGCGCTCCTCGGGTGTTGCGTCGTGGGTCATATCGACGGCATCGGCCAGCTCGTCAATCGAGAGCTCGCTGTGGCGGGCGGCCTTCTCGCTCAGGCGGCTGCCCGTGCGCAACAGGATGTACGAGAAGGGGTAGAGCAGCCAGCGAATCACCAGGAAGGGGCGTGCCACGACCGTAGCAAAGCGCATCGGTACGGTCTGTGCAAAGACCTTGGGCAGAATCTCTCCAAACAACAGCAGCAGGAAGGTCACCACAACGGTCTTGAAGAGGAACTCGAAGCGGTGGAAGGTGAAGATTGCATCGATAAAGTTCGACGAGAGAATAACGATGCAGATATTGACCAAGTTGTTCAGTACCAGAATGGTTGCCAGCAGCAAATCGACATTCGAGAGCAGCTTCAAGATCGCCTCCGACGAGGCCGAGTTGCGCTCCCGAAGGGTGTTGATATCGTTGTGGGTCAGCGAAAAGAAGGAGGTCTCGGAGCCCGAAGCGAGGGCCGAGATACACAACAGCAAAACAGAGCCTGCCAACAGCAGCCACACATCCGCCTCAAAGGCGTTCAGTTCGATAATGGGGGTCGTATCCAAGTTACTCGGGTTTTCAGGTTACAGGTCGAAGAGCGAGGCACTCTGTCCGGCCTCCTTCACCACTTCACTCTCCTCCTTGAGAATCTCTTTGCGCATACCGCTGCCGGCCTCGGCCACAAACTCGGCGTGGCGACGCTTGTAGGCGGGACTCTGGAGCAGCTGCTCGATATCCTCGTAGCGGTTCTCCTTCTTTCCGAGTACCACCGGATCGTCACTCTTCTGCAGCGGGGGCATCGTCTGCAGGGGCTTCTTCTCGCCAATGGGCTTGAGCGGACTCTCGGGGCGCTGCTCGGGGCGGCTAATCGAGGGACGGAATCCCGCCTTGGGCTGCACGGGAGCCTCGTCAAAGCCCGTTACGACTACGACCAACTCCAGGGCCTTGCCCAGCTGGCGCTTCTCGCTCGTACCCCAGATGATATTGGCGTCGTGGTACCCCTCGGCATCCTGCGAGGCGGCCTCGGTCTGGAGAATTTCGAGTACCTTGCGCTGCTCGGACTGCTTCAGCTCGTCGCTGTCCGAAACCGAGATGTTGACCAGAATATTCTTGGCACCGGCGATGCTGTGGTGACCCAGCAGGGGCGAACTCAGCGCAGCGCGCGTGGCCTCCTCGGCTCGGTTCGGGCCCTCGGCCGTCGCTACACCCATGTGGGCACGGCCGCTGTCGGTCATCACACGCTTCACATCGGCAAAGTCGACATTCACCAAATCACTCTCGACAGTGATAATCTCGGCAATACCCTTGGCTGCCGAGGCCAGAATATCATCGGCCTTACCGAAGGCCTGCTTGAGCGAGAGCTCACCGAAAATCTCGGCAATATGCTCGTTGTTAATCACCAGCAGCGAATCGACATGCTGACGCAGGGCATCGACTCCCTTGAAAGCCTGCTGGTAACGCTTGCTGCCCTCCACGGGGTCGGGCGTCGTGACGATGGCCACGGTCAGGATACCCATCTCGTGGGCTATCTTGGCAATCACGGGCGAGGCTCCGGTACCGGTACCGCCACCCATTCCGGCCGTGATAAAGAGCATGCGGGTTCCGTTGCTCTCGAACTGTCGGCGGATATCCTCCTCGGAGAAGATAGCAGCCTCACGACCACGCTCGGGGTCGTTTCCGGCACCCAGACCATCGTTTCCGAGCAGAATCTTCAGCTCCACGGGGCTCTTGCTCAGGGCCTGGCTGTCGGTGTTGCAGACCATAAAATCAACGCCCTCGATTCCGAGGTTCCACATATGGTTTACAGCATTGCCGCCGGCGCCACCCACGCCCACAACCATAATGATCGAGTGCTTCTCACGCTCCACGGCCAACTCCGTCATCAAACTATCAGTCATTTCTATTTGTTGTTATCTCGTTTTTCTATTCAAACTCTCGGGGTGGTCTCTGTTGTAACCACTCGCCACCTCTCGTTTTTCTACTCAAAGTCTCGGGGTGGTCTCTGTTGTAACCACTCGCCACCTCTCGTTTTTCTATTCAAACTCTCGGGGTGGTCTCTGTTGTAACCACTTGCCACCTCTTGGCATGGAGTGCCCTTTGCACCCACCCCTTCATGTTAAATCTCGTCGTCGTCGTTCTCCTTGACCTTCTCGAACGAATCGTTCACGGCCGTAATGGCCCGCTTGAAGAAGGCTCCCCAATCACGACGCTTGCCACCACTCTTGCCCTCGTCGGTTGCGGGTCGGGGCTGCGTGGGCTGTACAGGCGTCTGCGGTTGTGCAGGTTGTGCGGGCTGCGCTACAGGCTGTGCGGGTTGAGCAGGTTGTGCCGGTTGCTGGGGCTGCGGTTGCGGCTGCACCGGCTTTGGGGGTTGTTGCACGGGCTTTGGGGGCTGCGGTGCGGGCTGTTGCAGTTGGCCCAACTGACGCTCCAGCTCGGCAATGCGACGCTGCTTCTCCTGCTCCTCGCGCTCGCGCTCCCGAAGGGCCTCCAACTCTCGGGCCAGGCGCTCACGCTCGGCAGCTTCGGCGGCCTCCTGGGCCAGACGGCGCTGCTCGGCCTCCTCCTCGATGCGACGACGCTCCTCGGCGGCCTGACGCTCCAACCACGCCTCGTCGATGGGGGTGGTGCAGACGCCCGAGGCGGCACCGCGCAGCAGCAGGCCCACGACTGTGGCGGCTGCAGGTGAGGCAACCTGCGCACGCGAAGGCTCGTCGATACCCTCTTCGGGAAGGCCGATGCGCACCTCATACTTGGTTTGACGGCGGAACAGCTCGTCAATATCCTTCAGGGCGGCGGTGCCTCCGGTGAGCACCAGACCATAGCTCAGGCGACCAGCATAGCCCGATGCCTTGAGCTCGGCGAGCACATAGTCGATAATATCTTTGACGCGGGCTTCGATGACCGAGGCCAGGTTTTTGAGCAGAATATCCTTCGATTCGCGCGGGGTGCGACCCTTAATCTGTACGCCTGTGGCGGGGGCCAGCTCCATCAGAGCCGAGCCGAAGCGACACTTCAGCTGCTCGATGTGGCGCTCGGGAATGCTCTGCGAGCGAATATCGCGGTTGATGGCGTTGCCACCGATGGGAATCGAGGCCACATAGCGCAGAATACCTCCGTGGTAGACCGCCACATCGGTCAGTCCGCCACCGATATTCACCACAGCTACACCCTCCTCCTTGTCGTCGGGCGAGAGAACCGAATCACCCACCACCTGCACGTTGGTAAATACCTCCTTGAGCAGAATGCCACAGCGCTTCATCGCCAGCTCCAGACGCTGAATCGGGGTTTGGGCGCAGAGGATGAAGTTGAAGGTCGATGAGAGCTTACCGCTGAAGCATCCCACCGGATTGTCCACCTCAACGCCGTTGTCGGTCTGGTAGCTCTGGGGAATACGCTCCATGACCACCTCGTCACCCGGGGCCTGCACATTGCGCATGCGGTCGAAGAGGCGATCGACATCCGATTGGCTCACACCGCCCAGCTTGTCGTCCGTAAAGACGTAGTCGTGGTGGCTGGCACAGCGCACATACGAACCCGAGATACCGGCATAGGCCTCCGTAAGGCGGATGCCCAACTTCTCGCGAATCTCGGCCTTCGCTTCGTCGATGGCGCGGGCCACCAGCTCGATGTTTTCGACCTGACCGGCATTGACTCCCTGGCAGGGCTTGGTGACCAAGGCAGCCACCGAGAGACCCTCGGCGGTGCGCTCACCCACGGCCATCGAGACATTCGAGGTTCCCAGGTCAATCGCAACTACATAACTTTTGTTCTCCATATCGTGTTTGTCTTACTTATTCTTTCTCGGTGCATATCACCTGCCCGCGGCAGCTGACATCAATGCTGCAAAAACGCTCCCAGCCCAATTGGCGGAGTCCCCTCTGACAGACCTCCTCGACCAGCTCGAGCTTCTCATCACACCCATCCAGTTGTCCCAACTTTACGCTGAAGGCTCCGCTACGGGGTATAAACGCCACCTCCAATGCCCCACTGTGGGCCCCGGAGGCGATAAATTGTACGATTTCCGAGCGCCAAAAGGCATCTTCGTCAATCTTTTTGACAAAGGTAATGAGATTCTGAAAATCTTGGTAGTTTTTTGCCAACTTTTTTTGTTTCTCGCACTCACTCTCCTGTCGCCGGCTGATGCGGGCAATCCCCTGGTCGATCTGCTGCTGTACGTAGCGGTAGTGGCGGCGACGCTGACGCTTCAGGGCTCGCAGCTCCTCGACACGCTTGTCGAAATGTTCGTCAGACTCCAAAAGCCCCTGGCGGGTAAACATCCGTCGTGTGGCGCGGTTGTAGTCTATGTTCTCCTTCTCGCGCTCAAAGAGCGGGTACTTCTCGACCTCGAGGGCCTCGAGCCGCTTTCGGCTTTGCTCTTCGCTTAGAGCCAGGTGCTCCGCAAGCGACCCCTCATAGTCAGGTGGGAAGGGTGGTCGGTAGCTGCCGGTGATGACAGGCACATAGATCGACGAACGCTCCGGAGCCCGAAAGATATAGCCGCCCTCGGTCACATAGTGGTTATAGCCATCGACCAGCAGGCGGAACAGGGGTTCACGCTGGCTGATGCGGATGTGCAGCTCCCCCTCGTATCCGATTGAGGCACTCACCCGACCCACAAATCCGTTGCGGGCAATCAGCTCCTCGATGGCTTGCAGGTCTACTTGGGCCGCCTCACAGCCCTGCAACTTCATCTTCGAGGCCTTCAGCCACTGCTCGACCATCGGGCGGGTAACCAGCTGTCCGTGCGAGGTGCTGTCCACCACTTCGATCTTCAGTCCGCTGATCTTCAGGCTGCGACTTCGGCCTTGGGTGCGCTCTGTGGCGATGAACAGCAAGCTGCCCACCAACACCCACAGCAGGGTGTAAAACAGATAACGCACTACCCGACTCTTCATCCGACTCTACCTCTTCAATCAGGCTTTATGACTTAAAATTCCGGCCAAATATCGGCAGCAGGCGTCGATATTGCCCGCACCAAAGCTCGCCACCACATCCGTCTTCATGGTTCCCACGCGGCTGGCAAGCTCCTCTCGCTCGAAGATTTGGCAGGGAACCGTTATATGTTTGGCAATCAGCTCGCTGTTGATTCCCTCGATGGGCTCCTCACGAGCGGGGTAGATGGGTAGCAGCACCACCTGGTCGGCTTGCGACAGCGCCTCGGCGAACTCCCGATACAGGTCGCGGGTGCGTGTGTAGAGGTGGGGCTGGAAGATGGCCAAGAGCTCTCGGCCGGGGAACATCAGTTTGAGCGACGAGATGGCAGCTGCCAACTCGCGCGGATGGTGGGCATAATCATCCATATAGACCTGACGCGGGGTATTGAGGTAGAACTCAAAGCGACGCTTCACGCCCGAGAAGCTCTTTAGGGCCTGCATCACCAAATAGCGGTCGAGCCACCTCTTTTCAGCACGGGCGGCGCACCACAGGGCTGCAATGGCCGCTACCGCATTCTCAATATTAACCCACCCCGGGATGCCGAGGCCGCATTCCTCAATGACTGCATCGGGCATCACCAAGTCAAAGAGATAGTGTCCTCCCGGCAGCAGTCGCACATTTCTAACGTAGAAGTCGCAGGGGGTATCATACGAGTAGCGATAGCAGGTAATCTCACGATTCCGCACCTCCAACTCAACCCCTTGCTTGAGAATCAGATAACCCCCGGGTTTGATGCGGTCGATAAACTCCGTAAAGGCCTCCTTCATCTTCTCATGCGTGCCATAAATATCCAAATGGTCGGCATCGGCCGAGGTGACAACCGCCACATCGGGACTCAGGCGCAGGAACGAGCGGTCGAACTCGTCGGCCTCGACGGCCAGGCGTCTGC
>CAYRPL010000017.1:0-17692 GCA_964426045.1 uncultured Alistipes sp.
CGCTCACTCTGCCCCGAAGGCTATAGCAGCTGGTTCGCCTATGGCGGTGATCTGAACTTCACCGACCAGGCCTCCTATATGTACGCCACGGGGTGGCAGGAGCTGAGTTGGCTGCGAGACCTTCGCTTCGATGCTCCGCAGTCGAAGTGGGGCTATGCCGACGATGTGATGGGGGAGTATGTGACCGACGAGCTCTTGCGTCGCCTGGAGGTGGAGCCCTCGAAGCGTGCCCCTCTTCTGGCCGGTTGGCTTACCTTAAGCAGCCACGAACCCTTCGAGGTCCCCTACGACAAATTCGAGAATAAGATACTCAATGCTGTGGCCTTTACCGATGAGCAGGTGGGTCGCATGCTCGAGCGCCTGAGTGGGTCACCCGCCTGGGAGAACCTGCTGGTGGTGCTCATTGCCGACCACGGCTACGCCTATCCCGAGACGGTGGCCTACAATGCGGCCGAGCGCCATCGTATTCCGATGCTCTGGCTCGGAGGGGCCCTGCGTGAGGGGGGTGTGGTCGGGCAGTACGCCTCGCAGAGCGATGTGGCCGCCACACTGCTCACCGAACTCGGCATCCCGTGCGAGGAGTTCCGCTTCAGCCGCGACATCTTCTCGCCCTCGACTCCGAAGTTTGGCTATTGGTGCTTCAACGACGGCTTCGGTGTGGCCGACCAGCGGGGTGCAACCCTCTATGACTGCACCTCGGATCGAGTGCTCGAGCAGAGCTCATCGACCTCAAACGACGAGCACCTGAAGTGGGGTAAAACCCTGCTCCAAAGCACCTACAAAGACATCCGCGAGCGCTGAGAAAATAATTCCTCATTCCTAACTCCTAATTCCTAATTATTTTATACCTTTGTAGGGAAAACGAATTTAGTAAAAAACAGGATATCACAATGAAGAGACTTCTACTGATTTCGGGTCTGATTTTTGCCGCCGTGTGGGGTGCCGAGGCCCAAATTTCGATTGATGAGGTGAAGGCCGAGCAGCGGGCCGAGTTTCGCGACTCGGTAAAGACCACTTCGGCCGATACGGAATACTACAGCGAGGCTCGCTATCGGGCCGAGCGTGCCGCCATTCGCAAAGAGCGCAACTACTTGGAGGTAGGGGCCGCCCTGCAGGGTACGCTGACTTCGTACAACGACGCTTGGATTGCCACCTCGGGTGGTGATAACTCGATGGCGGTGATGGCGACGGCACGTCTGCACCACATCTTCACGAAGGAGAAGTTCACCATCGAGTCGAAGGTCGATGCCAAGTTTGGCTACAACCGCATGAATGTCGAGTATGAGGATGGTGACAAGGGGGTATGGTTCAAGAATCAGGATGAGTTCCAGATCTCGACCGCTCCGGCCTACAAGTTCTCGAAGAATTGGAATTTCGGTTCGATTCTCAAGTTCCGTTCGCAGTTTGCCAACGGCTATATTTCGCGTACCGAGCAGGAGGGAGTACACCGCAAGAGCCGCTTTATGTCGCCCGGATACTTCGATGTTTCGGTCGGTTTCACCTACAACTGCCCGCTCAAGTGGCTGCCGGCAAAGGTGAACCTCTCGCCCGTCGCCATGAGTGCCACCTTCAACGAGAGTGAGCGGGTGCGCACCAACGGCTACCTCTATGGTATCGAGGATCCGCTCGACACCTCGCTCTGGGAGGGTGGTTCGTCGCTGCAGATCGACTTCGACCGCACCTGGGGTAAGAACGGCTGGTTCCGCTACCGCACAACGCTCTACTCCTTCTTCGGATGGATTACCTCGATTGGGCAGGACAATAAGTACCGCGACTTCCAGGAATATAAGGATGCCGTGGCCCGCTGGAGCAATCCGGAGGATACGACCATCGGCCATACGATGGGCGACAAGCCCCACTTAGCCATCCACCCCACGGTGCGTTGGGAGAATACGTTAGAGATTAAGGCCACGAAGTATATCGCCACGCAGATCAGCTTCCAGCTCTACTACAATCGTGCACAGTGCTACGATGTGCAGCTGCAGACCCTGCTGAGCGTCGGCCTCTCCTATACATTCAAGAATAAGTAGTGGTTAGTTGTTCGTGGTTAGTGATTAGAGGTTGATTAGCAGGTTGTTATGTATAGAAATTCGCGCCATACGATTCTTTTTCCGCTCCTGCTGGCTGCCGGAGTGATTGCCGGACTGCTCCTGGGGCAGTACCTGGGGCGTGCACGTCTCGAGCAGCAGTTCCGCGGTGTGCTGGATCGTGTATCGGCCCCCGACGGAAAGCTCTCCTATACCCTGCAACTCATCGAGCGTGACTATATCGACTCGCTGTCGATGGATTCGCTGACCGAGCGGGTGCTGCCCCTTTTGGTCAAGGAGTTGGATCCCCACTCGGTCTACATCCCTGCCTCCGAAATGCAGGCCGTGAACGAACCCCTGCAGGGGGAGTTCGACGGTATCGGCGTGGTCTTTAACATGGCAACCGATACGGTGGTGGTTTTGAATGTGGTCCCCTCGGGCCCGAGCCGCAAGGCGGGCGTTCAGGCCGGTGACCGCATCTTGCGCATCGACGACTCGCTGGTGGCGGGACAGAAGATTCCGCAGGACCAAATCGTCAAGCGCCTGCGCGGCAAGCGGGGGACCTCGGTGCGCCTCTCGTTGCAGCGCCAGGGCATCGAGCAGCCGGTCGAGGTGACTGTGGTGCGTGACGCCATCCCCGTCAAGTCGATCGAGGCGGCCTTTATGCTCACCCCGCGCATCGGATTTGTCAAGCTCTCGCAGTTCTCGCGCACCTCCTATGCCGAGCTGCTGACGGCCCTCGCTCGTCTGCGCAAGGAGGGGATGGAGGCGCTGATTTTTGACCTGCGGGGTAATGCCGGAGGCTTCTTGGATCAGGCCATTCTGATTGCCAACGAGTTCCTGCCGGCCGACAACCTGATTGTCTATACCGAAGACCGCCACGGTGAGCGGTTGCACGAATACAGCAACGGCCGTGGTCGCTCGACCGACCTGAAGCTGGCCATCCTCATCGACGAGAGCAGCGCTTCGTCGTCGGAGATTTTGGCCGGAGCCGTGCAGGACAACGACCGCGGAACCATCTTGGGGCGTCGCTCCTTCGGCAAGGGGTTGGTGCAGCGCCAAATCCCCTTTACGGATGGCTCGGCCCTGCGCCTTACGACCGCCCGCTACTACACCCCCACGGGCCGCTCGATTCAAAAGCCCTATACGCGCGGGGATGACGAGAGCTACCAGATGGAGCTCTTGGAGCGCTACCGCCACAACGAATACTTCTCGGCCGACAGCATCCGCTTTGCCGACTCGCTCAAGTTTACGACCCCCATGGGTAAGGTGGTCTATGGCGGAGGCGGCATCATGCCCGACCTCTTTATTCCGGCCGATACGAGCGACGTAACCCCTTGGTTTATCCAGGTGACGGGGCGCAACATCCTCTACCGCTATACGATGGAGTATGCCGACCGCCACCGCAAGGCCCTCAACGAGGTGCAAACCCTGCCCCAGCTCCAGGCCCTGCTCGACGGCGACAAGGGGCTGGTCGAGGATTTCCTGCGCTACGCCGCCCGCAAGGGTGTGACTCCCAACAGCCGTGAGATTGCCCGCTCCCGCCACCTGGTCGAGGCGCAGCTGCGAGCCTACATCGGTCGCAACACCGAGCTCGAAGAGAACGGCTTCTACCGCAATATCTACCCCATCGACAATACGCTGGTTCGAGCCGTGGAGGTACTCGACAAGGAGCTGGAGAAGAGTCCTGCACCTGCTGAGCAGGAGAGCGCACAGAGCACCGACGGCTGGCGGGTAGAAAAGAGCGAAACCATCGAACTGAAAACCGAAGAGACAAAATGATAAAGAGAATTATCGGCCTGCTGGCCCTTGTTGCCTCGCTGACCGTGATGGTCTTTGTGGCCATCCACCGAAACGACTACCAATCGCTGCTCCCCATCGGTGCGGCCGCCCCCGAAACCGTTGAACCGGCCGAGCTGCCCCAAGCCCCCATCGCCTCCGACTCTTTGGAGCTTGCCGTGCCCGAGAGTGTGCCCGAGACAGTTGTCGAAACGCCTCTCTCCGAGTTGGAGAAAACTGATAACATGGAATAAAAGGCGTAAAATTTGCGCTTTCGGATGCAACAAAAATGAGGGAACAAACGTATTTATGGTAGAATGTCGCCTTGAATTTGGCGAATTGGAAAAATAGTGGTAATTTTGTAGAACAAAAATAAGACAGATATGGCACTTGCAATTAAAGTAGTACCTACTCTCGAAGATGAAGAGGCTCTGCGCTTTGAGATGGAGGCGAACAAGGTTGAGTCTAACCCGCACAGTCAGGATTACACTCAGCAGGCAGAGGTCGTGCGTACATATCTTAATGACATCCAGCTATGACGGTCGAAGGTTTACTATCGGAGTGCGACCTGCATATAGCTACCGACGAGAAGCTCGCATTATGCGAGCCTTTTCTTTGCAGTAAGGAGGATTTGAACGACTTCTTTGCCCACGACGCTTCACGATATCATAAACACCTGCTGGGTAAAACTTATATCTTCTGCCTAAAGTCCGATCCCAATACCATTTTGGCTGCTTTTACGCTCTCGAATGACAGCATACGAATTACCAATAAGGTTCTCTTGGAGGACAAAGAGAGCTTTCTTTCTCGAACCGAACTCAATCAAAAACGGCTAAAACGTTACCCATCTGTATTGATAGGTCGATTTGGTATCAACCAAAAATTCGAGCGAAAAGGATATGGGTCGGCTGTTATGGAGTTTATTAAGTTGTGGTTCTTGACTAAGAATCGCACCGGTTGCCGATTCCTTATCGTAGATGCCTATAACGACGAGCAGACCATTAACTACTACAAAAAGAACGGGTTTGAATTTTTGATTGATGACCCGAACAAAGAGGCTAAGTATATGGATATCGGGCAAGGCAGTCTTCCTCTGAGAACCCGACACATGTTTTTCGACCTGCTCCAAATCAAGGTCGGTAACGCACAATAACAACCCCTGAAATCAACAACAAACAATAACTATTTTATCCACTTAAAATTTATGACTATGAAGATCCGTCTCTCTGCCCCGAAAAAGAACTTCTTTTATGCACTGTTGATTCCATGGGTTGCCCTGACCGGTTGCGGGAAGGAGCCCGTAGCGTGGAGTGTTCCTTCGTCGGAG
Source organism: uncultured Alistipes sp. (assembly GCA_964426045.1). Taxonomy (GTDB): domain Bacteria; phylum Bacteroidota; class Bacteroidia; order Bacteroidales; family Rikenellaceae; genus Alistipes. The sequence goes on from CAYRPL010000017.1 coordinate 5,134, forward strand.
GGGTTGCCGGTGGTGGTTGAGCCGCTCATTACCCGTGTTGTGGGCACAGCCTTCGAGGCCGGTGATCGGATTGGTCTTCAAATCAGCAACTCAGAGGGAGTCTATGCCGCCAACCAGCCACTCAGCTACTCGGGCAGCTACTTCATGGCCCAGGATTTTATCTGGTACAACAACATCAACCTCAAGGCCGAGCTGACCGCCTACTATCCCTACACGGCGGGCGATGCGCTCCCCACCACGCATGCGGTGGCTGCCGACCAGAGCAGCGAAGCTTCGTTGGAGGCCTCGGACCTGCTGGCTGCCGTGCGTAGCGACATCGCCCCTTCGGCCGACCCCATCGAGATGGTGTTCAGCCACCTGATGAGTAAAATTCAGATTCACCTGACGAACAACTCCGACGGTGAGGTGACGGGGCTTCAGTTGGGCTCCTCGCGCTTGGAGGCCGACCTCGATTTGGCCGGCAAGAGCGCCACGGTGAAGGGCTCGGCCGCTGCTGCCGCCATCACGCCCCACACCCTGACGGCCGGTAGCGCCTACGAGGCGATTGTCGTGCCGCAGCAGGTGGCCTTTACGGTGAGTGTAACCACCGACGACGGCAAGGTGCATACCCACCAGATGGTCTCGACGACCCTCACGGCCGCCAAGATCTATACCATCAACCTGACGCTGACCAATATCGACCTGAGCGCCAGCCTCTCGGCCGATATCGACGATTGGACCTCGGGCGGTGAGATTGCCGAAGAGGCGGGAGGAAGTGTCAGCAACGACCCCGAGAATCAGCCCGACAACAGCACCGGAAGCGGCTCCGAGAGCAGCACGACGCTGAGCTACGAAGGGGTTGATTACGCCATCGCCACCTTGGCAGACGGCCGTGTCTGGATGGTCGAGAATCTGCGTTATGACCCTTCGACTCAGGGCGTTTATCAGCCTGGCGAGAACCTCTCGGCCGAGGAGTATGGCCTGCTCTACACCGCAGCCGCCGCGTTGGGAGTTGCGGAGATTACCTCCGAGAATAAGGATTCGTTGGAGGGCTCGCAGGGCGTCTGCCCCGATGGTTGGCATATCCCCTCTGAAGCGGAGGTCTCGGCACTCTTTACAGCCTATGGCACCTATCCCGAAGAGTTGCGTTTCTTGACGCCCTATTATTGGGCCTCCTCTACCTCGAAATATGTTTCCCAAGACCAAAAGGGCAATTTTCTAACCTCTACTCCTACTCTTAATTTGGGTACAAGCAACATACAGATAGCTGTTATCTATGGTGATGGAGAAGCCTCTACGACCAAAACCTCCAATACAAACGCCTACCCCGTGCGCTGTATTAAAAATGAATAAACCTTAAAACAAATAAGTATGAAACGTCTTTTATTTTTAGCTATGGCTTTGATGGCTGTATCGTGTGCCAAGAAGGGTGCACCCGCAATTGACCTTACGAGTCTCGACAAGAGCGTAGACCCGACCGAGGATTTCTACCAGTATGCTACCGGTGGCTGGCAGGAGAAGAACCCCCTGAAACCCGAGTTTGCCCGCTATGGCTCGTTTGACAAGCTGCGCGAGAACAACGAGATTCGTATCAACGACCTCTTCAAGGAGATGACCCAGATGAAGACCGCCGAGGGTTCGGTCGAGCGCAAGATCTGCGACCTCTACAAGCAGGGCTTGGACTCGGTACGTCTGAACCAGGAGGGTGCTGCCCCTATTCAGGCGATGCTGCAGGAGATTCTCTCGGTTGAGCGTGAGGGGCTGAGCGACCTGATGGCTACGCTCCACTACGGTATCACCTACCCCTTCTTCGCCCCCTTTGTTGAGGCCGATATGAAGAACAGCGACATGAATGCCCTCTATCTGTGGCAGAGCGGCCTGGGTATGGGCAACCGCGACTACTACATCGAGGAGGCCAACGCTCCGCTGAAGGAGGGTTACAAGGCCTACCTGCAGAAGGCCTTCGTGCTGGCCGGTCTGGATGAGGCGCAGGCCATGAAGGCCCAGGAGGCAACGCTGGCCATCGAGGAGCAGATTGCCAAGGCTTCGCGCTCGAGCGTGGTGCTGCGCGATATGGGTGCCAACTACTATCCCACCTCGCTTACAGAGCTGAAGGCCAACTATTCGCAGGTGGATTGGGATGGCTACTTCAAGGTGCTGGGCATCGAGGCTCCCGAGACCATCATCGTAGGTCAGCCCGAGGTGCTTGCCCTGGCCAATGAGCTGCTGAAGAGTGCCTCGATGGAGCAGATTCGCTACTACCTGGCCGCCCACTACATCAAGTCGGCCATCTCGAGCCTGAGTGACGAGTTCTACGCCGCTTCGTTTGACTTCTTCGGTCGCCAGATGTCGGGTGCCCAGGAGCCCCGTCCCCGCTGGAAGCGTGCCATGGCTGCTACCGATGCCACCTTCGATATGGCTGTCGGCAAGATGTATGTCGATAAGTACTTCTCGGAGGCCGATAAGGTGAAGATGACCCAGCTGGTGAAGAACCTCCAGACGGCCCTCGGTCAGCACATCGACGCACTGGAGTGGATGTCCGACGAGACGAAGGTGCGTGCCCACGAGAAGTTGGCCACCTTCAAGGTGAAGATTGGCTACCCCGATACCTGGAAGTCGTTTGACAGCCTCGAAATCGACCCCGCAAAGAGCTATTGGGAGAATATCGTAGCCGCCAGCGTCTGGTCGGCTGCCGAGGACTTTGCCAAGGTGGGCAAGCCCGTGGATAAGGAGGAGTGGCTGATGAGCCCCCAGACCGTAAATGCCTACTACAACCCCACGACCAATGAGATCTGCTTCCCCGCCGCCATTCTGCAGCCCCCGTTCTATAACCCGACGGCTGACGATGCCGTAAACTACGGTGCTATCGGTGTGGTAATCGGCCATGAGATGACCCACGGATTTGATGACCAGGGCCGCAACTACGACAAGCAGGGTAACCTGAACAATTGGTGGACCGAGGCCGATGCTGCTGCCTTCAAAGAGCGTACCGATGTGCTGGTTGAGCAGTTCAACGCCATCGAGGTACTCCCCGCCAAGGGTGACCAGCCGGCCCTCTACGCCGACGGAGCCCTCTCGCTGGGTGAGAATATCGCCGACCAGGGTGGTCTGCGTGTCGCCTTCACGGCCCTGCAGAACAGCTTCGAGGGCAACACTCCGGCCCCCATCGAGGGCTTCACGGCTGCCCAGCGCTTCTACCTGGCCTATGCCGCCCTCTGGTCGCAGAATATCCGCGACGAGGAGGTGGCCCGCCTGACGAAGCTCGACGTTCACTCGCTGGGTGAGAACCGCGTAAACGCTACGCTGAAGAACATCCAGGACTTCTATGACGCCTTTGACGTACAGCCCGGTGACGGTATGTACCTGGCACCCGAGAAGCGAGTGGTTGTCTGGTAAGCACTCCTATCTGCAAAAAAGGGGCTGTCCTTCAGTGGGCAGCCCCTCTCTTTTTCCACAAAAGCGCCGCGCAGGGTAGAATTTTCTGTTTCTTTTGTGCAAAAAACAGCCATTCGAGGTAGGAGGAAAGCGATTTTTTACTATCTTTGTAGCAGGCCTCAATAATTACTAACTTTTTACACCATGGGTTTAGATTTTATTCTCTTCCTGGGAGCACTGCTGCTCATCAGCATTGCCGCGGTTCTTGTTCGCCACGGCCGCCGCATCTATTACAAGAATCGCTACACCGACCCCCGCAACGACATTGTCTACCACGACTTCAAGGGCCGCGAGATTAAAAGCGACCACAAGACACATGGCAAGAATTTTGAACTTTAATTCAAAATTCAGGATTCAAAATTCAAAATTGAACCGGGTGGACTGGGAATGGCTGGGAATTACTGGGAATTGCCAGGAGTTTGGTTTTGCTGTGTGAGAACTGGCCTCCCCGGTTCTCGTAGTAATTCCCAGTATCTCCCAGCCCTCCTAGCCAGTAGGCCAAACCTATTGCTAATTGTATCGCATCTCGTTGGAGATTAATCCACCTTCGGTGTCTTTTCGTTGCCCCGGCTCAGCAAAGTCTGCAAGCCGCCTCTGCTCTCGCCTTAATCGCAACGTTGCCACAGTCGCTATGCTCCTCGCAATGACGATTGAAAACTAAAAAAGAGATGCAAACATCTCTTTTTTAGTTAATCACTTTTTTGTTCCGTAGGCCAAATCCCCCGCATCTCCAATGCCGGGGACAATGTAGTTTTTCGAGGTGAGCTCCTCGTCGAGAGCGGCGGTCCAAATCGTCGTCGTATCTCCGTTCAGGTGTCGCTTGACGTAGTCCACGCCCTGCTCCGAGGAGATGACAGCCGCAACGTGGGTATGCTTCGGCTCGCCGCAGCGCTCACACAAGGCCTCATAGGCCAGCACGAGCGACGAACCCGTAGCGAGCATCGGATCGACCAGCAGCAGGGTCTTACCCTCGAGCGAGGGTCCGGAGACGTACTCCAAGGCGATGGTCATTGAGTTGTCCTTGTGGTTCTTGCGGTAGGCGCCGATAAAGGCGTTCTGGGCGTCGTCGAAGTAGTTGAGGAAACCCTGGTGGAAGGGGAGTCCGGCACGCAGCACGGTGGAGATGACGATTTGGTCGTCAATCATCTCGACAATAGCCTCTCCCAACGGCGTGGTAACCGTGTGCGGGGCGTAGTTCAGGGTGCGCGAAATCTCGCAGGCCATAACCTCGCCGATGCGCTCCAGGTTGCGGCGGAAACGCATGGGGTCGGTCTGCACGTTGCGGTCGCGGATCTCGGCCAAAAACTTGTTGAGAATACTCTTTTTTTCGTTAAGAACCTTTACTTCCATAACAATCGTAGGTTTGTAGGTGGTTTAGTAGAGAAAATTATTGAACGGATAGCGCCCCGCATGAATCTCGCGCACCATGCCGTAGAGATCCGAGCGGAACTTCTCGATATTGGTCTTTTCGAGGGCCGAGAGGAAGATGCAGGGGGTGTTGGCCTTGGCAATCCAGCTCTGCTTCAGGTCGTCGAGCGAGAGGTTTTCGCGCGTGACGGGGGTCAGGTCGTCCTCCTCTTTTTTAATATAGGTATAGGCATCGACCTTGTTGAAGACCAAAAATACGGGTTTCTCGCCGGCGCCAATCTCCTGCAGGGTCTGCTTTACGACGGCAATCTGATCCTCGAACTGCGGGTGCGAAATATCGACAACGTGCAGCAGCAGATCGGCCTCGCGCACCTCGTCGAGGGTCGATTTGAAGCTCTCGACCAGCTCGGTGGGGAGTTTTCTAATAAAACCTACGGTGTCCGAGAGCAGGAAGGGAAGGTTGTCGAAGACCACCTTGCGTACCGTCGTGTCGAGCGTGGCAAAGAGCTTGTTTTCGGCAAATACCTCGCTCTTCGAGAGCAGGTTCATCAGCGTCGATTTTCCGACGTTGGTATAGCCCACCAGCGCCACACGCACTAACGAACCGCGGTTCGAGCGCTGCACAGCCATCTGACGGTCGATCTTCTTGAGCTCCTCCTTGAGCTTGGTGATGCGGCCGCGAACAATACGGCGGTCGGTCTCAATCTCGCGCTCACCGGCACCACCACGGGTTCCCGTACCACCACGCTGGCGCTCCAGGTGGGTCCACATACCCGCCAGGCGGGGCAGCATATACTCGTAGTTGGCCAGCTGCACCTGCGTCTTGGCGTAGGCAGTCTTGGCGCGTTGCAGGAAGATGTCGAGAATCAGGCGCGTGCGGTCGAGCAGTCGGCAGGGCATCGCCTGCTCGATGTTGCGGGTCTGTGAGGGGGAGAGCTCGTCGTCGAAGATGACCACGTCGATTTCGTTCTCCTTGCAGTAGACCGAGATCTCTTCGAGCTTTCCCGGGCCCACATAGATACGCGACGAGGGCTGCGGCAGACGCTGCGTAAAGCGCTTCACGCTCTCGATGTGGGCCGTTTCGGCCAGGAACTCGAGCTCGTCGAGGAACTCTTCTGCCTGGCGGGGGTCCTGTCCGTCGCGAATCACGGCCACGAGTACCGCCCGAATGGGACGGTCATCGACGGTCGGAAAACCCTTCTCGCGGTTCTCTCTGTTTTGTGACTTTTCGGTCATAGAATCGGTGTTCAAAAAATGGTATCCGGCAATTCAAAAAAAAGGTATCCCGCAAAGAGGATACCTTACGCTTTTAACAGGTGCCGATTAGTTCTGGATACGGAACTCAACGGGCAGCGTGTACTTCACACGCACGGCCTGGTTACGCTGCTTACCGGGGCTCCACTTGGGCGACTGGTTCAGTACGCGGATGGCCTCCTCCGAGAGCGAGCGGTCGGGGGTCTGGAGTACTACGATGTTGGTCAGGCGGCCGTCACGCTCGATAACGAACGAGAGAACCACACGACCCGAGATACCGTTCTCCTGGGCAATCTGGGGATAGCGAACCTTGCCCTGTACCCAGTTGCGGAAGTCCATCAGGGTACCACCCTGGAACGAAGGCATCGTCTCGGCCGAGAGGAAAGGCTCGTCGTCCTTGATCTCCTCCTCCTCAACCTCTACCTCCTGAATAATCTCGGCATCCTCCTCAAACTCGGCGAAGTCTACCTCGGTGGTAATCTTGGTGTCGTTCTTTACAATCGAGAGCATGTCGGCAATCACCTTCATCTCGGTCTTCTTGGGGGCCTCGGGGGGCTTCTGATCCTGACGGGTCACCTCCATCATCTCCTCCTCGATGACGATTACCTCTTGTTCAACCTGCTCGATGCGGTGCTCCTTGGGCGTGTAGGCGAAGGCGGCAATCACGAGCAGCAACGAAATCACTGTACCGATTTCGAGCATCAGACCACGCTTGTTCTGCAGGTCAGCTTTGGGTGTTTTTTTCAGTTCCATCTATTACAAATTTTAATTGTTCGCGGGTTGAGTTTCGGGTGTGCAAACGAAATGTGTGCTTACACACTGACAAATATAGGGAGAAATTTTCAAAAAAGAACCCCTTCGAGCAAAAAATCTTCATTTTTTGGCTACTTTTGTAGCCGTAAACCCGATTTTTGACCGATATGCAACCGCTTAAGCCCCTTTTCGGCCTTACGCTGAACGAAATTTCAGCCCTTACACAGGAGCTCGGAATGCCTCGCTTCGCTGCGCGACAGATTGCCCGCTGGCTCTATGGCCGACGGGTTACGGCCATCGACCAGATGACCGACCTCTCGCTCGGCAATCGCGAGCGGCTCAAAGAGCACTACACCATCGGACTGACCCCCCACAGCGGAGTCTCGACCTCGAGCGACGGAACCAAAAAGTACCTCTTCGCTACCTCCCAAGGGGCCTATATCGAGTCGGCCTACATCCCCGATGGCGAGCGGGCCACCCTCTGTGTCTCGTCACAGGCGGGTTGCCGTATGGGCTGCCGCTTCTGTGCTACGGGGCGCCAGGGTTTGCAGCACTCGCTCTCGACGGGCGAAATCCTCAATCAGATTGCCTCGCTTCCGGAGTTTGAGGGGCTTACCAACCTGGTATTTATGGGTATGGGCGAGCCCTTGGATAACCTCGATGCCGTGTTGCGAGCCCTCGAAATCCTCACCTCGGAGTGGGGCTTCGGCTGGTCACCCACCCGCATTACGGCCTCGACGGCGGGGTTGGCTGCGGCCCTCGACCGCTTCCTGCAGGAGTCAAAGGTGCACTTAGCAGTCAGCCTCCACAACCCCTTCCACGAGGAGCGTGTGGAGATTATGCCCATCGAGCGTGCCTGGTCTATCCGGCAGGTGTGCGACATCCTGCGCCGCTACGACTTCACACACCAGCGCCGCGTGTCGTTTGAGTACATCCTCCTGGAGGGGATGAACGACTCGCCCCGCCACATCAAGGAGCTCTGCCGCCTGCTCGATGGCATCAAGTGCCGCATCAACCTGATTCGTTTCCACAAAATCCCCTCGTCGCCCTACTTCTCACCGCCGCAGGAGGCAATGATTCGCTTCCGTGACACGCTGACAGCCAAGGGAATACAGACCACCATCCGTGCCTCCCGCGGCGAGGATATCCAGGCGGCTTGCGGACTGCTCTCAACAATGAAAAACAAGCAATAAACCTCACAACCTAACAAAGAATCTATGCAGCTGATATCGAAATATTTTCCGGAACTGACGGCTGAGCAGACCGAGCAGTTTGCCCGCTTGGAGGCCCTCTATGGGGAGTGGAACGCCAAGATTAACGTCATCTCGCGTAAGGATGCCGACCAGCTCTACCTGCGCCATGTCCTCCACTCGCTGGCCATCGCCAAGGTATGCCAATTCGAAAAGGGGGCCCGCATCCTCGATGTGGGGTGCGGAGGCGGTTTCCCCTCGATTCCGCTGGCTATCCTCTTTCCCGAGGCACACTTCACCTCGGCCGACTCTATCGGTAAGAAAATCAAGGTCGTGGAGGGTGTCGCCTCGGCCCTGGGTCTGAAGAACGTAACCCCCCATTGGGGCCGTGTCGAGGAGCTGCCCCACCGCTACGACTATGTCATCTCGCGTGCCGTGACCGAGATGCCCCGCTTCGTAGGCTGGATCTGGGATAAGATGGAACGGGGCCAAAAGGGAACCCTGCCAAACGGCATCCTCTACCTCAAGGGTGGCGACCTGGCCGAGGAGCTGGCCCTGACCCGCAAACACTGGACCCTCTACGCCATCTCGGACTACTTCGACGAGGAGTTCTTCGAGACCAAAAAGGTGGTCTATACAGCGAAATAGCTCTTCAATGAGTAATGAGTAATGAGCAATTTTTGGCCTACTGACTGGGAGGGCCGGGAGTGACTGGGATTTACTAAGAGGGCCGGGGTGGCCTTTTCTTACACGACAATTTCCCCAGTAGCACCCAGCAATCCCAGTTGAATTTTGAATTTCTCATTTCTCATTTCTCATTGCTCATTTCTCATTTCTCATTGCTCATTACTCATTCAAATAATTCTTAGTTGTTTTTGGTGTTGTAACAACACTCTTATTTCAAGGGCTGGCTTGCACTTGCTTGCACTTTTTGTCTTGGAAGTGTTGAACCCTCCGCACTTTTTTGTATCTTTGTGCTTTAAAGCGTAAAGATACAAAACTTTTATGGCTCGTAAAAAGCAGAATTACCCCCTGATTGAGGGGTTGGAGATAACGACGCTCGCAGCCGAAGGCAAGGCGATGGGGCGTTGGAACGACCAGGTGGTCTTTGTGCCGATGACCGTTCCTGGGGATGTGGTGGATGTGCAGATTCGCATCAAGCGCAGACGTTTTATGGAGGGCGTCGTAGTAAACTATCGAAAGCACTCCGACCAAAAAATCAACCCCTTCTGTTCGCACTTCGGGGTGTGTGGCGGCTGCAAGTGGCAGAACCTCGGTTATGACGAGCAGCTGCGATTCAAGACCGAGCAGGTGCGCGACCAGCTGACCCGAATCGGCAAGATTGAGTTGCCCGAGATTCGCCCCTGCTTGGGCTCGGCACGCACGCAGTTCTACCGCAACAAGTTGGAGTTCACCTTTGCCGACCGTCGCTGGATGACCTACGAGGAGATTGCCGACCAAGGAAAGGAGATCGCCCCCGAACCGGCCCTCGGATTCCATATTCCCAACATGTTTGACAAGGTGCTCGACATCGAAAAGTGCTGGTTGCAGGCCGATCCCTCGAACGCCATTCGCCTGGAGCTCAAGCGTTTCTGCGTGGAGCAGGGCTACACCTTCTACAACGCCCGCGAGCACTCGGGGCTGATGCGCAACGTGGTGATTCGCACCGCCTCGACCGGCGAAATTATGGTTTTGGTGGTCTTTGGCTGCAACGACAAGGAGCGCATCGAGGCCTTGATGAGCCACTTGCAGCGCACCTTCCCTGCCATCACCTCGCTGATCTATATGGTCAATACGAAGTGGAACGACTCGTTGGGTGACCAGGAGCCGATACTCTTTGCCGGCAAAGACCACATCCTCGAACAGATGGAGGGTCTCAAGTTCAAGGTGGGCCCCAAGTCCTTCTACCAGACCAACTCCGAGCAGGCCTACGAACTCTACAAGGTGGCCCGCGACTTTGCCGACCTGAAGCCCGAAGAGACCCTCTATGACCTCTATACCGGTACGGGAACCATCGCCAACTTCTGCGCCTCGCGCTGCAAGAAGGTGGTGGGTATCGAGTATGTTCCGGAGGCCATCGAGGATGCCCACGTCAATTCGGCCCTCAACGGAATCGACAACACCTCCTTCTATGCCGGCGATATGAAGGCCGTGCTGAACGATGAGTTTGTGGCTCGCAACGGCCGCCCCGATGTCATCATCCTCGACCCGCCCCGTGCCGGCGTGGATGAACCCGTCATCGAGGTTATCCTGCGTGCCGCCCCCGAGCGTATTGTCTATGTGAGCTGCAATCCTGCCACCCAGGCCCGTGACCTGGCACTGCTCGACACCGCCTACCGTGTCAAGGCCGTGCAACCCGTCGATATGTTCCCCCACACCCACCATGTGGAGAATGTCGTAAAACTAACACGAAGATAAAATTGCTAATTGCTAATTCTGAAATTATGAAGATTGCAAGTTTGATTTTTAATCCGATACAGGAGAATACCTATATTGTTTGGGATGATACGAAGGAGTGTGCCATTATTGATGCCGGAAACCATGGGCCTCGTGAGGATATTGTCATCAAGAACTTTATCGCCGAGCATGGGCTGACCCCCGTGGTAGCTGTCAATACCCACGGACACTTCGACCATACGCTGGGTGTGCAGTACCTCAAGCGCGAGTATGGCATCCCCTTCGCCCTCTCGGGCAAGGATAACTTCCTCTTGGAGACCGCCTCGGTGAGTGGTATGATCTTCGGAGTCGAGATTGGCGAGCTGCCGACCATCGATATCGACCTCGATGAGCGTCAGGAGATCACCTTCGGTCACACCACCTTGCAGGTGATTCCCACCCCGGGTCACACCCCGGGCCATGTCGCCCTCTATGAGCCCCAAACCAAGAACCTCTTTACGGGTGACACCCTCTTTCGGGAGAGTATCGGCCGCACGGACCTCCCGGGTGGCGACTACTCGTGGATTATGCGCTCGATTTTGGAGCGTATCCTCCCCTTGGGTGACGAGGTGACCATCTGGCCCGGCCACGGCGGCAAATCGACCCTCGGACACGAGTCTCTCTACAACCCCTTTATTGTGGAGGTGCTAAACCAGGAGGTCAAATATTGATTTTTTAATTTTATAGGGCACATTTTGCACTTCCCTTGCCGCCCCGACAGTCACATACCTAAAGTATGCTCCTGCCGAGGCGACTGCACGAAGCACAAAATCTACCTCGTCTAAAAAAATGGGAGCACCGGGGAGACTGAGGAAACTGTACATTTTATTACTAATTACTAATTGCTAATTGCTAATTGAAAACTCTCGTTCATAAACTGCTCTATCGGCTCTTGCCGCTCGAAGGGTATCTTCGGGTGGTGAGCGGGCTCTTTTTCCTCTGGAAGCGGCTCGGCCTGGGGCGCCACTCCGAGGCGTTGGAGTATGTTTACCACCTCGAAAAGTTGGTAAAGAGGGGCGATCACTGCCTCGACATCGGAGCCAACTTGGGCTACTACACCCGCACGCTGGCCGAGTTGGTGGGCCCCGAGGGGTATGTGCACGCCGTAGAGCCGATGGCACCCACGCGCCGCGTATTGGAAAAGAACCTGCGAAAGCTCCTCTGCCAAAATATAAAAATCTACCCCTACGCCTTGGGAGAGGCTGAGCGGGAGGTGGTGATGGCCAACGACTCGGCGCGTGAGACGGGCTACCTCGGTACGGGGCAGAACTTCGTGAAGGAGGGGGATGCCACCTGCGAGGTGGAGGCTCGGGCCGAGATGCGCCGTGGCTCGGAGCTCTTTGGTGCACTGCCCCGCCTGGACTTTATCAAGTGCGACATCGAGGGTTACGAGTGGCATGTGATGCGTGAGATGCGCCCCCTCTTGGAGCGTTACCGCCCCATGGTGCTTATCGAAACCGGAGGCGAGAACCGCTCCCGCATCATCGCCCTTTTCGAGGAGTTGGGATACCGAGGCTATACCCTTGACCGAGGCAGGGAGGTTCCCCTGACCTCGGAGAGCGGCAAAGACATTATCTTTCGAAAAAATTAGAAAACTATGCGTATAGACATCATTTCATCCGTTCCCGACCTGATGACTTCGCCCCTTGGCGAGTCGATTCTCAAACGTGCCCAAGAGAAGGGGCTGGTTGAGATTGTGGTGCACAACCTCCACGATTGGGCCCACGACAAGCGCAAGACGACCGACGACTACCCCTTTGGGGGTGAGGCGGGGATGGTGATGAAGTGCGAACCCGTCTTCGAACTTATCGAGCACCTGCAAGCCGAGCGCCACTACGACGAGATTATCTACACCTCGCCCGATGGGGTGCAGTATAACCAGCACGAGGCCAACCGCCTCTCGACCTTGGAGAACATCATCATTCTCTGCGGCCACTACAAGGGTATTGACCACCGCATCCGCGAGCACCTCATCACGCGCGAGATTTCGATTGGCGACTATGTGCTGACCGGAGGCGAGCTGGCCGCCTGCATCATTGCCGACTCGGTGGTACGCCTGCTGCCCGGAGCCATCGGTGACGAGTCCTCGGCCCTCACGGACTGCTTCCAAGACGACCTGCTGGCCCCGCCTGTCTATACCCGCC
>CAYRPL010000018.1:0-17357 GCA_964426045.1 uncultured Alistipes sp.
TACCGAAGGTGATGTCGGCCATGTAGGCACGACGACGCGCCTCGGAGTTGGGCTGGTGCTTGTCGATGCAGTCCACCGAAAGGCCGTGGAACTGATACATCGGGCCCATCCACTCGGAGTCACGCTTGGCCAGGTAGTCGTTCACCGTCACCAGGTGGACACCCTTGCGGGCCAGGGCGTTCAGGAAGACGGGCAGCGTCGCCACCAGGGTCTTACCCTCACCCGTCGCCATCTCGGCAATCTTACCCTTGTGGAGTACCACACCACCAAAGAGCTGCACGTCGTAGTGCACCATCTCCCACTTCAGGTCGTTACCGCCGGCCAACCAATGGGTGGCATAGACCGCCTTGTCGCCCTCGATGGTCACAAACTCTTTCTCGGCCGCTAAGTTGCGGTCGAAGTCGTTAGCCGTCACCACAACGGTTTCGTTTTCGGTAAAGCGGCGAGCCGTATCCTTCATGATGGCGAAGGCCTCGGGCAGAATCAGATCCAGCTGCTGCTCAATCTTCTCGTCGATGAGCTTTATGGTCTGATCCACCTCCTTTGAGATGCGCTCCTTCTCCGTAAGCGAAATCTCGTCGTTCTCCAACTTGGCCTTCAACTCCACGATGTGGGCCTCGTCGGCTGCGATGAAGTCAGCAATCTGCTTCATCAGGGCCGCCGAACGACCACGCAGCTCATCATTCGTAAGGGCCTGAATCGAGGGATAGAGCGCCTTGATTTTATCGACGTAAGGCTGAATCTCCTTACGATCCTTGTCGGCTTTCGAGCCGAAAATCAACTTTAATAAACCGGTTAAGATATCCATAGTTCTTGTTTTGTATTTTCTGTTTTTGCGTTCGTGCTTATCGGTTTTCACCTCTTCGCCTCCTACGCGCATACGCTCGCGCGCGTAGGCGAATCCACAAAGATAAAGATAATTTCGGTAATTCTAAAATTTACGCTCGTATTTCTATTTTTTAAGCTTTTTTAAAGCCATTTAGGGGCGATTCACAATTCACAATTCACAATTCACAATTACTCATTGCTCATTACTCATTGCTCATTACTCATTGCTCATTGCCGACTATCCTCAGCCGTCTTTTGGCCAAGGGACATTGGCGGCAGAGGCTCTTTTCGCAATATTCGCGAGCCAGCTCCAATTGGGCCTGCGACTCAAAGGCGTTGAGCGGGGTGGCATACTCCCAGATGCGGGTATAGCGATTCTGCTCGGCGGGAAGGGACTCCCACAAATCGAGGGCCCGCTGTACCAGCTCGTCGCGCCCCATGTGTCGGCCATAGGCGAATTGGAGTACCGCCACCAAGTTGATACCTAAGCTGTGGGCCTTATCACGCCCAAGGCGTTTGGTGGTGTGATCGACGGCCGACGAGGGGTTGTAGTAACTGCTCCAATACTGCGAGGCCTCTAACGCAAAGATACGCTCGATGTCGAGCACCGTGCGGCACTCGATGAGTTTCTCGACACAGAAGTCGGGGTGCATCACCAGAGCAGCAATCTGGGCCAGGCGCAGACGGGGATGGTTCGCAGGGCGCAGGTAGTGGATGCGCCACCGGGCCGGATCCATTGGTTCGATGCGATATTTGTGGCGCAGGTGCTCAAACTCGGTACGCAGCAGGCGCGTATACTCGTCATCGCGGCACCCCTCGAGCAGCGAGGCCGTACCAAAGAGCAACGCTTCGACTCCCACCACAGAGCTTCGCTCACGCAGCAGGCAGGAGTAGCTCAAGCGGCGCCCCAGCTCCATATAGGCCTCCCGGTTCTGCAAATCGCCCACCGTGCGCAGCACCATCCGAAAGAGGGCGAGGGGCCAATTGCAATCCTGCTCCCCGAAGAGCTCCATCAGCGCCTTTTGCTTCCGCTCCAGGCGGCTGAAGGCGAGTTCGTTATAGAGGTTACAACGTTCCAGCGGATCGAGGCGGTAGAGCAAATCGCGGCACCCGAAGTTGGGGGCCATCGCCTCCCAGCCTCGAAGCAACTGCTCACGCTCCTGACCCTCCATCATCGCCCGACGTCGGTTAGAAGAGGTTCAACTCCAACTTGGCCTCCTCGGTCATCATATCCTTATTCCAGACCGGCTCGAAGACCAAAATCACATTCACCTCCTCGACACCCCGTACTTTGGCCACCTCGCGATTGACATCCTCAACCAGCATATCGGCCATCGGGCAGTTGGGGGCTGTGAGGGTCATGCGAATTGTCGCCACCCCATCGGGCGTGAAGTCAATTTCGTAGATAAGTCCCAGGTCGTAGATATTGACCGGAATCTCGGGATCGTAGATATTCTTCAGGGTCAGCACAATCTCCTGCTCGACCCGCAAAATCTCCTCTTTTGTCATATCTTGGTTAGGCTTTTTTTGCTTGAAAGGCGAGGGCATACAGTCGCATCTGCTTAATCATCGCCAGCAGACCGTTGGCACGCGTCGGCGAGAGGTTTTCGCCCAGGCCGATACGCTCGATGAAGTAGAGATCGGTCGTGAGCACCTCATCGGGCGTGCGGCCGTCAAAGACACGAATCAGCAGCGAGATGATGCCTTTGGTGATGATGGCATCGCTGTCGGCACGGTAGCGGATGCGGCCATCCACCAGCTCGGCATCGATCCACACACGCGATTGGCACCCCTCAATCAGGTACTGCTCGCTACGGTGCTCCTCGGAAATCGCAGGCAGCGAGTCGCTCAATCCTATCAAATAGTCATACTTGTCGAGCCAATCTTCGAAGATCGAAAACTCCTCGATAATTTCCTCTTGTATCTTATCGGTATTCATACTCTTCTCCCTAATTTTGAATTTTGAATTTTGAATTTTGAATCTCCAAGGCTTTGGCTTCACAGGCCGAAGGATTGGGGAGTCCCAGAATCCGTGCCAAGGTGGGGGCGACGGCTCCCATCTCAACCTCCGTATGCTCCTCGTGGGCCTCCACACCGGGCAGGCAGATTAGAAGCGGCACACGACGGTCGTAGCCATACATCGAGCCCGAGGTCGAGCGCTTGCAATCGGCCTTCTCGATCCACTCGGGCATCAGGTTCAGCAGCACATCGCCCGAGCGACGGGGATAGAATCCGTTCTGCATCTGCTCGGCATAGCCGCTTCCGAAGTAGGAGGTACGCAGAGCTGTGGCCGAGAGGGCATGCGAAACACCACGGAACTGCATCGAGAAGGCGGCCACCTCGTTCTGCACCTCCTCGAGCGAGAGACGTTTTTCGTAGATCAGGTTGTGGTTCAGGTAGATCATATGCTGCTCATACTCCAGCAGCCAATCCTGTTCGGCCTTGCCATAGCGGGCATCCAGAAAGCTCTCCAGAATCATCTCAAACTGCGGCACATTGAAGCGCTCACGCTCGCGGGGCCCCAGGTCATAGGAGGGTGAGGTTCCGTGATCCGAGGTCAGGACAATGACCACCTCTTCGGGTGAGAGCTGGGCATAGAGGTAGGTCAGGAACTCTTCCACATCGCGATCCAGGCGGTAGAACATATCCTCGGCCTCAATGGATTCGGGGCCATAGGCCTGGGTGATGTAGCGCGGCGTGGAGAGGTAGAGGTTTAAGATATCGGGCACCTCATCGGCTCCAAGTCCCAGCTGCGTAAGGGCCTGCTTGGCAAAGTCAAAGAGGGCTGTATTTCCCGCCGGCGTGTAGCACAGGCGGTCATACTCCGTGCGGTAGACCACATCCGAATGCATCTCGCGAATCAGCGGTTCGGGCTTCGGGCGGGCCATCCCCTTGGTCTTGATGGGTTTGCGCACCAACACATCCCCCTTGCGGCGGTTCAGGTAGTCGGGCGAGGTGTAGAGCGTCGCCCAGGGCTGCATCAGAAAGCTCTGTGCAGTGCGGGCACGGTTGTAGCTCTTCACCCACTCGGGCAGCAGGGGAAGGTACCACGACGAGGAGCGCCAATGGCAAAGTTTGTCGTTCATCCAGAAGGTGATACCTGTCTTGCCGCCCAGCACCACCGCCTCTTCGGGTTCGAGGGCGATGGTTACGATGCGGCTCTCGGGCGAGTGCCCGTTCAGGGTCTCGGCCACTGTGGGGGCAATGAGCTTCGAGGGCGAGAAGTTCCCGCCGCCGGTGTGGTACTCGAGCCCCTCGACCTCGGGGTCGTCAATCAGACGTACCACGCTGTTGTCGATGTAGTCGTACCAATGGTCGCCCACCACGCCGTGTATCGAGGGCATGGCTCCCGTCGTAAGGGTTGCCAACGAGGGGAGGGTGTAGGTCTGCTGACAGTTGTAGGCCGCCGAGGTGTAGTTCACACCCTGCGCCAAAAGGCGCTTAAAGCCCCCCTGCGAGAGGTTATCGCCATAGCGTGTCAGCTGGTCCGAGGTCATCGACCCCACCACAATCTGCACCACCAGACGGGGCTTTTGGGCCAGCGCATGGGGTGCCACAAAACCCGCCAGGAGCGGTAACAACAGAAGGATATCTCTTAAAGTACGATTCATAGCGCGCAAAGGTAGGAATTTTTATTCAATTCTGTGCGCCAATCGGGCCTCAATCAGGGCTTTTTCTTCCCTAAAATCGAAGGGGCCCGCCTGCTCGAGCGCCAAAAGCTCGTGCAGGGTGCGTCGATAGAAGGCCTCGGCCGCCTCGCTCTCGGGGTGCAGCGGGCGGTGACCGAGGGCGTTCTGCAGCGCTTCGAGGCGGGGTTGCAGAGTCCGCACCCGCTCATCGAGGGCCGCTTCCGAGAAGCGCTCCCAAACATAGCGCACCGCCTCGTCGGAGGGGTGAACCAGGTCGGAGGCATAGAAGCGGTAGTCGCGCAGGTCGTCCATCACCAACTCCCAGGCCGGAAAGTAGTGCACCTGCTCAAAGCGCTCCTCAAGTTGAGCTATAGCCAGGCGCAACACCGCCTTACTGAGCGAATTAAGCTCGGCACCATCGCCTAAGTGTCGCACCGGCGAGAGGGTCACAATCACCTGTTTGTCACCAAGCACACCATCGAGAAGCGCACTCCACCTTCCGACAATCTCCTCGACCGAGAGCATACGGCTGCGGAATCGGTCGCGGGGCTGCTTGTGGCAGTTGGCCACTACCCCACCGTCATCGTTTAACTCATAGATGCGGGCCGTACCAAAGGTCACAAGCAGCCAATCGGCCTCTTTCAGCGCCCGCTCACCGAGCTCCAGGGCACGATTCATTGCTCGGCAGGTCGCCTCGCGTTCGAGACCCGAGAGCGAGCCGTGCATCGCATAGTGGAACCACAAGCCGTCGCTGCACTGCAACTCCTCGGGTTGCAGGCGTCGCCCTTGGGCCCAATCCTCCAGGGCCGAGGCGATGGAGTGGGGGTTGAAGAGGATACCCGTAGGGTTGGTGTCAATCGGAAACTTCAGGCTGGCCAGGCGCTCGGCGATATGCTCCGAGAAACAGGAGCCCACCGAGAGGAGTTTTTCGCCCAAACGAATGGGGCGAGAGAGGGGCTGCGGGGTAATTTCGGTACGGAATTTCATCTTTTCACACTTCTACGGCACAAAAGTACAAAAAAAATAGTACCTTTGGGATATGATTTTACGAGCAAACTGCAAAATAAACATCGGATTGGATGTGCTGCGCCGACGTGACGACGGCTACCACGACTTAGAGACCGTGATGGTTCCCGTGCGGGGACTCTACGACACCGTGGAGGTTCAGCCCGCCGAAGACGACCGCTGCCACTTCTCGCAGCTGGGCATTGCAATCGACTGCCCCGACGACAACAACCTCTGCGTCAAAGCTTTCTATTTGATGCGGGAGCGCTATGCAAAGGTGGGAGGAGCTGTGATTACCCTCGACAAACAGATCCCCTTTGGGGCGGGTCTTGGCGGTGGTTCGGCAGACGCTACGATGGTTCTCGTGGCCCTGAACGAGTGCTACAAGCTGAACCTTACAACCGAAAAGTTAGAGAGCCTGGCGGCCGAGTTGGGGAGCGACACCTCCTTTTTTGTGCGCAACATCCCACAGCTCTGCACGGGCCGCGGGGTCGATATGACCCCCTGCGAGGTACCGCAGCTTGCCGGTCGCTGGCTGCTGTTAGTCAAGCCCGACGAAGGGGTCTCGACCCGTGAAGCCTATGCCGGCGTGAAGCCCGCCGTGCCCGAAATTCCCCTCACCGAGCGCCTCCGAGCGCCCATCGAGCAGTGGCAGGAGCTGATAAAAAACGACTTCGAGCGCTCGGTCTTTGCGGCCCACCCGCGCCTGCAACAAATCAAGGAGCAGCTGCTCGCCCACGGAGCCCGCTATGCCGCCATGTCGGGCAGCGGCTCTACGCTGTTCGGTCTCTTCGACTCCGAACCCGACACCGCACCCTTCAAGGGGCTCTTTACGCACAAAGAACTCTTCTAAAGTAATTAGGAATTAGGAATTAGCAATTAGCAATTGACTGAAAATCAACTATTTCTCATTGCTCATTACTCATTACTCATTGCTCACTGCTCATTGCTCTAAACAAAAAGCGAGGCTCACAGGCCTCGCTTTTTGTTTAGAGCTTAATCTTTTCGACACGGCGCTCGTGGCGGCCACCCTCGAAGGGGGTTTCGAGGAAGGTCGAGAGAAACTGCATCGCCTCGTCGTTGGAGATAAAGCGGGCGGGGAGTACCACCACGTTGGCGTTGTTGTGCTGACGAATCAGGGCAGCCACCTCGTTGCACCACACCAGGCCGGCACGCACCGACTGGTGCTTATTGAGGGTCATGGCCATACCCTCGCCCGAGCCGCAGAGGCCGACGCCGAGCTCCAACTCGCCCTTGTCGATGGCCTCACCCAACTGATGGGCGAAATCGGGATAGTCCACCGACTCTTCGGACGAGGTGCCAAAATCGAGTACCTCAAAGCCCTTGGCTGCCAGGCAACCCACCAAAAACTCCTTCATTTCATAGCCCGCATGGTCGCAGGCGATACCAATCTTTTTCATCGCTGTTTTAGGATTCTGTTTTTAAGGTTTGACAAAGATAGTAAATTATTGGCAATTGAGAGCTGTTTTGAGGAATTTTCCCAATTTTTACAGTTTTAATTTGTAGTCAAATTAAGGGTTTTTGCTTACAATTTCACAATTTAAATGGTTGCAAGGCTACGATTTTTAGCTCCAAGAGCTCCTTTGAAGGGGCATTTTTGACACCAAAATTACCAATCAGCACACTCTGCGAGGGGCAAAAGGGTAGAATTTTCGACTCATTACAATCCGAAAGAAAATTTTTTGTTTCAATTACAATTTATCGCCCATTTATACGTTCTTAAAACAGATGTGCAGGCAAATACGAGGTTTTTAGGCCAAAATCTTTGTCAAACGAAAAAATAATCGTATCTTGCAGAGCCAATTAGGCAGATTGCAGCCTTTAGGTACGCTAACTCGCTGAGTGGCAAATTTGAGAAAAATATTGAAAAAATTAGTAAAATTATATAAAAACAAAAACCTATTACAAACTATTTCCAATTTTACATTTTTATGAAAAACAAATTTTTTCTTTTTCTGATGATGTTGGGCATGGCCTTTATGGCCGCCTGTGGTGATGATCCCGCAGTGGATCCCATCGATGATCCCAACAACCCGATCAACCCGCAGCCTCCCGTCACGACTGAGACGTCGATGGAGCTGGCGGTAGCCACAGAGGGCGCTGCCCAGGTAGAGCTTACCATCACCACCAAGGGTATCAAGCAGTATGCCCTGCGTGCCTTCGAGAAGGGTACGGTAACCACGGAGCCTTCGGCCCTGCAGCTCTTCTCGCTGGGTCAGAAGGGTGAGTGCTCGGATGGCGAGAACAGCGCCACGATCAACAAGCTGAACGCCAGCACGACCTACGAAATCTACGTCGCAGGTATCGACACCGAGGACAACTACTACAACGGGGGTGAGGTCCTGAAGATCGAGGCTACGACCCAGTCGTTCACCGACGAAATTACGATTTTCGACGTAGAGCAGGATGCCCTGAAGATTCACGTCAATGTAAACGACCGCGTAAAGAACGGGATGTCGGCCTACCGCTGGCTGTTGCAGGATCTGTGTACCTACAACTACCTGGTCAACACGCGTGACCGTCACGACGCCTTTATGCTCGAGATGAACGACTACTTCTTCGGCAACTTCATTACCGACGACCACACCTTCATCTTCGACAACACCTACGAGAATCGCTACATCCTCGACAAAAATGGTGACGTATACACCGATGAGCAGGGTGGCGTCTTCCCGCTCTATCCCTTCTTGGTTCCCGGCTATGCCAACTACTTCATCCTGGGTGAGTTTATGTGGGGCCGCAACCCCTGGTACAGCTACGGTAACGACGCTATAGATATCGGTTGGTACGACCCGATGCTCAATTGGGAGATGTGGGATGCTCACGTTGCCACGGGTCAGCCTATTGCCTCCGTTGCCGACACGTTCTGGACCGGCTACCACTATCGCGGCATTATTCCCATGGAGAAGGCCAACTTGGTAGAGGGCACCCACACGATTGATGCCTCGACCCTGCGCCCCTATGGTGGTACGCTGACCCTGATTCCCGACGAGCGCTGCGAGGGTCTGTCGATGTTCCTGGCCGATGAGGCAATGATGCGCGAGATCAAGCAGTACTGCTTTAACAACGAAGACGTCACGTGGAACGAGTATCTGCCCGCCTTCACCATCAGTGAGGCCGCAGTAAACCTCGCCAACGCTATGTATATGACCCCCTACACCCAGAGCGGTAAGCGCGTAAACATCGAGATTACGCTCGAGGAGCTCTTCTGGATTACTGAGGGTGCTACCTATTATATTGTAGTAAACGGCCACGGCCCCGAGACCAAGGAGATGAACGGCCAGACGCAGCCCACCTTCGAGAATCAGTACTTCAACATCCTGGAGATTCAGATCCCGACCTCCAACCTGCCGCTCTCGGAGATTGTTGTAACTCCTATCGAGACCGACGATCCCTACAACGTAACCTTCAATATCAAGTGTCCGACCCAGGATGCCATCTACGCCGAGTACTTCTGCGACTATGAGGATCTCTGGTTGGCCGACAGCATGAACGACGAGGCTACGCTGATCAACATGTTCAAGACCTATGGTTCGTACAACCGTCTGACCGGTGACGTAATTGCCGACATCAACTCGGACAAGGGTTACGACATGGTTATCCCCTCGCGGCCCAACGCCGTGAGCTACCTGGCAGCTGTGGCCTACAACGAGGATCGCATCATGGGTAAGCCCTCGACCGCTTCGGTACGCTCGGCCAAGGTTCCCGCGCCCAATCCCGTAGACGAGGCTCGATTTGAGGAGATTTCGGGTGAGTGGACCGCTACGGCCAACATCATCTACACCCCCGCCAACTCGGAGCTGGCTGAGGTAATCAAGAAGACCTCGCCCGTAACCATCGGCTTTGTAGCCTATCCCGAGACCACCCCGCAGGAGGTTTATGACGCCTACCCGCGTAAGTCGAAGGAGGCTGTAGACGCTATGTATGCCGAGTTCACGGCCCTGATTGACGAGTTCAACAACGACCACCGCACCTACAACCGCATCGTATGCCAGGGCTTCGACTTCCAGGTTCCCGCCGAGGGCTTCGAGTCGTTCCTGCGCTACGCTTCGCCCTACGAGCTCTTCATCGCTCCGACGGAGGTTTACAACGGAACCACCAACTCGTCGATTCTCTGGGAGTTCGGCCCCAAGTGGTGCATCGAGTTCCAGCAGGATGGTACGGCTTACGTTCCCTTCGATGTGGATAACTTCGCTCCGCTGACCGCCTGGACCCCCGAGGGCTACGACTACTACATGATTGCCGCCAACATCCGCGAGGGGCTTTGGACGGCTGTTATGCCCGAGGGCTCGAAGGGATTCCCCGTAGAGATTTCGGAGGATAAGAACACCATCACCATCAAGGCCATGGATGTTCAGTATGAGGATGCTACCGGTGCCGTGAAGAGCACCAAGCTCTACCCGCAGCCCGCATTCATACAGACGCAGCAGTACAACTCCTACGCTTGGATGGATTCGGAGATCGTGCTGACGCGCAACACCGGTGCTTCGACGGCTGCCCGCAAGGCCGAGATGCCCGCCGTAACGGGTCGCAAGATGACCATCAACCCCGCAGGTGGTGAGTTTGTTCAGCCGATGGCCAAGCCCGAGGCTCGTGCAAGCCGCACCAACCTCTGCGAGATGGAGCCTCGCGGTGTGAAGGAGGTAAAGGTTACCCCGCTGACCATCGAGAAGTTCCACCAGAATGGTGACAAAATCCGCGAGCGCATCCTGAATGCCCGCTAACAGGTAAACAAGCAATGCCAACCGGAGCCTCCCTCGGGAGCGCTCCGATTGGTCTTTTTTGAAAACCAATAAAAACATTGCATATTATGAAGAGACTGCTTCTTACGCTTGCGGCTGTTGTGGTGGCCTTTGCCGCCTCGGCCCAGCAGATGCCCGATGTCCTGGTGGAGAACACCGAGGGCAAAAAGATCTCGATTCGCTCACTCGTAGGCCAGAAACCGCTCATCATCTCCTTCTGGTCCACGACCTGCAAGCCCTGTATTCAGGAGCTGAATGCCATCAACGACCAGATTGAGGATTGGCTCGAGGAGGCCGACTTCGAGGTGGTAGCCGTATCGGTGGATGACGTACGCCAGAAGGCTCGCGCCAAAGCCATGGCAACCTCCAAGGGGTGGGAGTTCACCTGCGTATACGACGCCAACCAGGATTTGAAGCGTGGCATGAACGTAAACCTTACACCCCACAGCTTCGTGGTGGACAAGAAGGGCAACATCGTCTACTCGCACTCGGGATATACCCCGGGAAGTGAGCAGGAGTTGCTCGACAAGGTGATTGAACTGAGCAAATAAGCCAAGACAATGAAACGCATCTTACTTACAATCCTGGGCCTGGGCGCCATCGCCTCGGCCTCGGCACAGATCTCGCTCGGCAAGGATGGAAAGGGAGGTCAGCTGACGGGTAGCTTCGAGACCAACTCGATCTACTACGTCGATGACGACCTGCTGGGTAAGCACCCCGACAAGGATCTGCGCGAGTGGATCGGCTCGAACTCCTACCTGAAACTCGACTACTCGATCGACCGCTTCTCGGTGGGTGCACAGGGCGACTTCTTCCTGCCGGCCATCGACGGCTATGAGATTGGTACCCGCGACGAGAACTACAAGAAGGATTTGCAGTTCTTGCTCTCAACGGCTTATGCCCAATGGCTCGACAAGAGCTACTCGGTACGCATCGGCAGCATCTTCGATCAGTTCGGAAACGGACTTATCTACCGTTCGTTTGAGGATCGCCAGCTGGGTGTGAACAACTCGCTGCTCGGAGCCTCGGCTTCGTACCGTCTCGGCGACTACTTCTCGATTAAGGCGATGTATGGTGCTCCGCGTCTGCTCGACGGCTGGACCGACTCGCGTGTCGGAGGTGTCGATTTGGTAGTATCGCTGTCCGAAATCTTCAAGGCCGAAAAACTAAACCTCTCGATTGAGGGTAGCTGGGTAAACCGCTACGAGGACCTCAGTGAGCAGAAGATGGGTCTTATGCCCGCCTCGTTCGAGAACAAGGGGATGGGCAACAGCCTGAATATGTACTCGGGTCGTCTGAATATGGACATCGAGGGCTTCACGCTCCGCACCGAGTATGTGCACAAGGGCAAGGACCTCGACCTAATGGCAACCGAGAAGGCCCAGACCGGTTATGCCGCCTTTGCCGAGCTGGGTTACAACTACAAGAACTTCAGCTTCTCGGCTCAGGCCCGCGTGCTGGAGCACATGAACACCCGCCTCTCGCTCTATGAGTCGGGCACGGCCAACATCCTGAACTACCTGCCCGCCCTGACCCGTCAGTATACCTATATGCTGGCCAACCTGGAGCCCTATCAGGTGAATGCCGAGAATGAGGTTGCCGCCCAGGCTGACCTCTTCTACTCGCTGCGCAACAAGTCGGACCGCCGCAAGTATTGGAACTTCCACCTCAACTACTCGACCGCCTACACGCTCCACAAGTCGGTAGGCACGGGCAACCGTGAGTTGCTGTGGCAGGATCTGAACTTCGACGTCGAGCGCCAGTGGAACAAGTCCTGGAAGACCACCTTCCTCTACTCGTTCCAGGAGTGGAATGCCGACCGCCACGGTGTTCGTCACCGCACCTACGTCTCAAATGTCTTCGTGGCCGACGTGACCTACAAAATCAACCGCAAGCACTCGCTGCGCTGGGAGTTGCAGTACCTGCTCTCGGATGACTACCAGGGTGATTGGATTGCCGGTCTGGTGGAGTACAACTTCGCACCCCGCTGGAGCATCTACTTCCAGAATATGTACAACCTCGACCAGGAGCCTGCCTTCGAGAATAAGCCCTACGATGAGTTCGGCAACCCGCTCAAGGTTTACTACTACAACGGCGGCTTCAGCTTTACGCACAACCGTACCCGCGTTCAGCTCAGCTACGGCCGCAACCGCGCCGGCTACATCTGCTCGGGTGGTGTTTGCCGCGCTACGCCGGCCTATACGGGTGTTAACCTGATGCTGACCACCTCGTTCTAACCCTTAAATTTGCAAAAACAATGAAACAGTTGAAATACCTTTTGATGATGGCCCTGGTGGCCTTTACGGCCGTTTCGTGCTTGACCGGTAAGGGTTTTGAGGAGGATATGACGGGGCCCGAGCAGCAGATTAAACTCACGCTCTCGGCCAACAAGGCTCTGATTGTCGCCGATGGTGAGGACTACGCCCAATTGTATGTAAAGCTCGGCAACCAGGAGCTCTCGATTGAGGAGGTCGAGCTGCTCTACAGCGCCGACAACACGCCCGTAGAGGTAGCGGGTGACAAGTTCTCGGCCTTAGCGGCGGGAACCTACACCTTCCATGCCACCTACACCGACGACGAGGGGGTATTCTACAAATCGAACGAACTCTCGATTCGCGCCACCGAGCAGAATACCAATGAGGGTCTGGATGTGAATCTCGACGATTTGGCCGACGAGAAGGAGGGCAACGACCTCTCGCTCAAGGCTTCGAGCAACATCTATCAGGCCGGTGTAGACAAAGTCTACTTCGTGGTTCGCTACAACGGTATCGTGGTACGCAACCCCGAAATCGAGCAGGACTTCCGCGGCAACAAGCAGACCATCAAGTACCAGATTCTGGACTACGAGACCATGGCTCCCATAGAGCTGGAGTGGGTCGAGGAGGAGCGCAATGGCGAGACCTACCGCCTCTATTGGTACAGTGCTTCGCAGGCCGAGGCCCGCACCTTCTTTGTGATGTTCAATGCGCTGAATACCTATGACACGCCGCTGACCCTGAAGGGTCTTCCGATGGCTATTCCGCCGCGTTTGGCCGACCCCGAGCCCGCAAATACCGACTTCAAGCACCGCGCCTTTATGATGCAGTTCACGGGTCTGGGTTGCACGTGGTGCCCGCAGATGATTGCTGCCATTGAGGATATCATGGAGAAGGAGGGCTACAACGAAAAGGCTGCGCTGGCTGTGGCTCACACCTACGACGGTGACCCCTTTGCTCCCGAGGAGAATCTGGGCGTGATGGCCGGTCAGGGCTACCCCTATGTGAATCTCGACTTTGCCGTAGGCGTTGGCAACTATGGTTATGCCGACAACAAGGCCAACCTGAAGACCTACATCGACCTCAGAACCGCAAATCCTGCCAAGGCCGGTATCTCGGCTACGATGGCCCTCGAGGGCAACTCGCTGCTGGTGCGCATGACCGTCAAGGCCGCCCAGACTGCCAAGTTCCGCGTAGGCGCCTGGCTGTTGGAGGATGGTCTGACCGGTAAGCAGACCAATACCTCGATGCCCGACGACGGCACCTATGACTTCAACACCCACAACAACGTGGTACGCAAGGCTCACAGCGTCAATCCGAAGGGTGGATTCACGGGTCACGACCTCGACGAATTTGCCGAGCTGCAGGCCGGTGAGTATGGTGATTTCCTCTTCGACTTTACCATCGACCCCTCGTGGGTGAAGGAGAACTGCCACTTGGTACTCTTCGTCTCGGCTCCCACCGATGGCGGCTACACGGTGACCAACGCAATTGGCACCTCGTCGCTTATCGAGCCCGTAGAGTTTGACTACAACTAACGGGGCACTACCCCACTTAACGAAAAGAGCCTGTCCGATTGCGGACAGGCTCTTTTCGCATAGTACAAAACCGATATTAAAGTGGCAGAAGAAGTAGGGAGAGACCCAGCATCGCCAAAAATCCCACAAACATCAGACCGGCAACCGAGAGGCAACCTCCGATGCAGTCCACCTTAGGCTCTGAGCCCGCAGGCAGGGGGTTCGAAATCAACACAAAGATCAATCCCACCAGCGGCGTAAAATCAGACTGATTACAAATGCCCAGCCGAAGCCCAATTCACGACGACTTCCCAAGTAACCGACCAAGGCCGGAAGCAGGCACCCCAAAAGGAGCGATCCAAGAATAACAAGTACCATACTCTATTGAATTAGTGAATAATCTTTCGTTAGCGGGTAAAGCGGTAGTAGGTTCCCAAGGGGAGCTCCTTGCCGGCACGGTCGGCAAAGTAGAGCTCTCCGGCCTGCTCCTCCGAGGGGGTTCCGAAGGCCTGGCGCACGGCCGTGCGAGCCAGCATGGCAGAAAGGCCCATCGAGTATAGATTCAGCACCAGGAAGGCCCCTTTGGGCTCCAACAACTCGGCACAGGCAGCCAGCATCTCGCCGATGTGGCTCTCCAAAACCCACTTCTCGCCCTCGGGTCCGCGACCATAGGCCGGAGGATCGAGGATGATGCCGTCGTACCGATTGCCACGACGCACCTCCCGCTTCACAAAGCGCAGGGCATCTTCAACCATCCAGCGCACTCCCTCCAGGCCACTCGACTCCATATTCTCGCGGGCCCAGGTCACCACCTGCTTGACCGAATCGACGTGCGTTACGTCGGCTCCGGCAGCCCGTGCGGCGAGAGTTGCCCCACCGGTATAGGCGAAGAGATTTAAGACCTTGGCTTTGCGAGACTTGAGGGCCGAAAGCTCTTCGATTCTATCGTATATAAAATTCCAATTCTCGGCCTGCTCGGGGAAGATGCCCACATGCTTAAAGGAGGTGAGGGCCAGACGCATCTTCAGGTGCATCTGCTTGTAGTCGTAGGCGATACTCCAACGCGAAGGCATCCCCGCCTTCAGGCGCCACTCGCCGCGCTCCTCACTCTTCGCATCACGCAGAAACGAGGCGTCGGCCAGGCGCTGCCATTCTCGCTCCTCGAGGCTCGGTTTCCAGATGGCCTGCGGTTCGGGGCGGCGTGTGATGTAGCGACCAAAGCGCTCCAATTTCTCGAAATTTCCCGAGTCGATAAGCTCATACTCCTCGAATCGGGTCTTCAGTTCTTTCAGCATATCTTATTACTTTCTATCTTCGTGAATAAGGCTCATCTGGCAACGTGCACAATCAAAAACCAGGCGGTAGCGGAACATACCGTGCTCCAAGAAGAGCTCCCCTCGAAGTGTGGGGTTCTTCTTCAGACACTGCCCAATCTCTCGTCGGATGCAGTAGGGCGAGTGCAACACCCGATGGCCCACGGTCGAGGCCTCGAGTTCCAAGGCCGGGGCAATCTGCTCGACCCCGTGATCGCGGTAGAAGGCCTCGGCTAAGCGGTTCGTAACATTCTCCTCGGCCGTCAGGTGCCTGCGTGGGAAGCGGGGCGACAGGTTCTCGCTTTGGATGCGGTGCTCGAAGGGGCGGTCGCTGCGCAGCTGTTCCAAGCGGGCAAGGGCCTCACGTCGAAGTTCAGCCACCACCGAGGCGGGCAGAAAAGGCATCGGCCCGAGCAACTCCACCTCCGTAACACTGAAAATCGTATCGCCACTCTTGACCAGCTGGCTGCGGAGCGTCGAGGCCATCTTCTCAGGATTTTGCGCCTGCTCGAAGGGCCCCTTTCGGGTAAGCGAAACCTGCACCCCCTCACAATCGGTATAGGTGAGGGTCAGAGCCTCGGCCGAGGCCTCGACACGAGCCGTGGTCGGAATCAGGCGGCGCATACGGCTGCGTTGCAGCTGCTGCGTGAAGCGCAAATCGAAGTTGCGGTAGATGGCCATTCCCTGCTCAAAACCCTCGGTGCGGTTGGGCTCGATACATCGCCCCTCCACACGGTTGATGTTCGTACCACGACCCGCAAAGCAGATGCCGTCACCCGCCGCCAGCGTATGGTCACAGTCGAGCAGCAGCGAGCGGCCATCGCAGCGCACCACATGCCCCACAAACTCTCCTACAGCCTTCGGGGTATCAAACGAGGCGACATCGGCCGCCGGACCCGAGTACATATATTCGGTAAATCCGCGGGTGAAGCTCTTTGCGGGGTCGGGTTGAAAATCGGGCTGTGAAAGGCCTACCGAGGCGCGATGCAAATGGGGGCGCAGAGCCAGCTCTCGGTCGATGGCACAACGATACCACGCCACCACATTTCGAATATAGGTCACATCCTTCAGGCGGCCCTCAATCTTGAAGGAGCTCACCCCCGCATCCATCAACTCGCCCAAGCGCTCCGTCAGGTTCATATCCCGCACCGACAAGAGATGTTTTCCGCTTATTAGCTTGCGGTTCCGCTCATCCAACAGATCATAACTCAGACGGCAGGGCTGCGAGCAGGCTCCACGGTTACCGCTTCTGTCGGCTGTCATCGAGCGCGAGAGGAAGCAACGACCCGACGAGCCGACGCAGATGGCTCCGTGGACAAAACTCTCCAACTCGACATCCGTCGAGCGGTGAATCGAGCGAATCTGCTCCAACGAAAGGCCACGCTCCAAAATCACACGCGCAAATCCGCAGTCGGCCAGAAACTTAACACCCTCGGGATGTACATTGTTCGTCTGGGTCGAGGCGTGCAACTCGACGGGCAGGTTCATCCGTCTGAAGGCCATATCCTGCACAATCAGCGCATCGACGCCCGCCGAAATCAACTCACGGGCCTGCTTTTCGGCATCGGCCAACTCCGAATCAAAGAGCAGCGTATTGAGCGTGCAGTAGACACGCACCCCGAAGCGGTGGGCATAGCGCACCACGCGGGCCACCTCCTCTACCGAGTTTGAGGCCGCCACGCGGGCACCAAAACGCGCACCCCCCATATAGAGGGCATCGGCCCCGGCCTCAATCGCCGCCACAGCCGCCTCATAGTCGCGTGCCGGCGCCAAAAGTTCAATCGCTGCATTCATACCACAAAGGTATGAAAAAATGAGCAATTTCATGAATTCAGAATTCAAAATTCAAAATTAACTGGGATTGCCGGGAGTTGCCGGGATTTACTGAGGGTTGCTGAGATTGGCTGGGATTTGCTGGGATTGACTGGGATTTGCTGAGATTGGCTGGGTTATTTTGTTATTGCACAAGAAATGGCCACCCCAGTCCTCGTAGCAATTCATAGCCCCTCCCGACAATTCCCACCCAATCACACTCCTCCCAGTTCAA
>CAYRPL010000019.1:0-17265 GCA_964426045.1 uncultured Alistipes sp.
GTCACCGAAGCCCGGAGCCTTGCAGGCGGCAATCTTCAACGTGCCGCGCAGCTTGTTCACAACCAGCGCCGAGAGGGCCTCACCATCGACATCCTCGGCAATAATCAGCAGCGAGCGACCGCTCTGGGCTACGGGCTCCAATACGCCCATCAGCTCCTTCATGGTTGAAATCTTCTTGTCGGTCAAGAGGATGTAGGGTTTGTCTAACTGGGCCTCCATCTTCTCGGTGTCGGTGATGAAGTAGGCCGAGATGTAACCGCGGTCGAACTGCATACCCTCAACCACCTCAACGTGGGTTTCGGTGCCCTTGGCCTCCTCGACGGTGATAACACCCTCGTTCTTGACCTTGGCCATCGCCTCGGCAATCAGCTTGCCGATGGCGTTGTCGTTGTTGGCCGAGATGGTGGCTACCTGCTCAATCTTGGCGTTGTCGCCACCCACCTCCTGGCTCTGCTCACGCAGCGACTCTACGACCTTCGAAACGGCCTTGTCGATACCGCGCTTCAGATCCATGGGGTTGGCACCGGCCGTTACGTTCTTGATACCCACGCCGATAATGGCCTGGGCCAAAACCGTGGCGGTCGTCGTACCGTCACCGGCATCGTCGTTGGTCTTCGAAGCCACCTCCTTGACCATCTGGGCACCCATGTTGGCGAATGCATCCTCCAGCTCAATCTCCTTGGCTACCGTTACACCATCCTTCGTAACCTGCGGAGCACCGAACTTCTTGTCGATAATCACGTTGCGACCTTTCGGGCCGAGGGTTACCTTTACGGCGTTGCTCAGGGCATCTACACCCTCCTTCAGGGCCTCACGGGCCTCTACGTTGTATTTAATCTCCTTTGCCATGGTTTTCTTGCTCTTTAGATAATTGCCAAAATATCGTTCTGCTTCATAATCAGGTAGCTCTCGCCCTCAATCTGGAGTTCGGTGCCGGCGTACTTGCCATAGAGTACCTCATCGCCTACCTTCACCTCCATCTGAACCTCCTTGGTGCCGGGGCCTACGGCTACGACCTTACCTGCCAGGGGCTTCTCCTTGGCGGTATCGGGAATAAAGAGACCTCCTGCGGTCTTCTCCTCTGCGGGGTTGGGTAAAATCAACACCCGATCTGCTAACGGTTTTACGTTCATAGTTTTCTCTTTTTTTATGTTTGTTGTTCTCTTTTCTATTCGCTTGTTGGCGTTTGCCTCTTACCTTATCAAGAGGTATGCCAAACCCCCAAAGGGGTTTATTGTGTCATAAATCCTGCCAAAGCCGCTTCTGTAAAACTGACATTTTGTCAATATACCATAAAACGGGCACCGCAGGGTGTCCGTTTTATGGTGTTGGGCCTTTCTCTTGGTCGTTAGAACATCTTCACAAAGACCTCGATGGCCTGATACTCGGCCATGCCGAGCTTGTCGTAGAGGGCGGCGGTATTCTGGGTGCGCTCCTCGGCACGCTGCCAGAACTCGCGCGTATCGCTTCCCGGGAAGGGGACAATATCCTTCTGCGAGACGTGGCGATAGATGGCGTGGCGCTTCTTGATCAGCTCGTCGGGCGAGAGGGGCACTGCCATATCGACCATGCCCAAATCCCACTCCATCCAGGCTCCGCGGTAGAGCCACATGTGGCACTCCTTGAGCCACTCATCATCCTTGACTACCTCCAGAGCACCAAGTACCGCCTCGATGCAGACACGGTGGGTGCCGTGCGGGTCGGCTAAGTCGCCTGCGGCGTAAATCTGGTGGGGTTTGATTTCTCTCAACAGATTGACAATGATATCAATATCGGCTTTCGAGAGCTCGCCCTTCTTGATGCCTCCCGTCTCATAGAAGGGGAGGTTGAGGAAGTGGGCGTGGTCAGCCGAGAGACCAAACGAGCGGATGGCCGCCTTGGCCTCGGCACGACGAATGGCCCCCTTGAGCTCGAGCAGCGGGCGCGGCTCGGCCTCCAAGGCCTGTTTGCCACGGATAATCTGCTCAACCTCGGCGTAGCGGTCATCAAAGCCCAATTCGCGGGCCGTGTCGATGTGCTGGAGTACGACGTCGTCGTGAACAGCCACATTACCCGAGGTCTCGTAGGCGACGTGCACGTCGTGTCCGTGCTCCACGAGTCGGATGAAGGTGCCGCCCATCGAGATTACATCGTCATCGGGGTGGGGCGAGAAGATCAGTACCCGCTTGGGGTAGGGCGACGAGGAGACGGGGCGTGTCGAGTCGTCGGCATTGGGCTTACCTCCGGGCCATCCGGTGATGGTGTGCTGCAGGTCGTTGAAGACACGGATATTGATCTGGTCAAACGAACCTGCGCTCTCGAGCAGCTCGCCCAGCGAGTTCTCGATGTAGTCCGTGTGGGTGAGCTTCAGAATGGGCTTCTTCACCTGGTTGCAGAGCCATACGACGGCCTTGCGCGTAAAGCGGGGAGTCCACTCGCAGGGGCCAACCAGCCAGGGGGCCACCTCGCGGGTCAGCTTGCCGGCGGCGTTCTCATCGACTACCACCTCTAAGTTGTTGTGACGCTGCAGGAACGAGGCGGGTACCTGCGAGGTGATTTCGCCCTCGACAATCTGATGTACCACCTCGGCCTTGCCCTCGCCCCAGGCCATCAGCACCACCTTCTTGGCACGCATGATGGTTCCGATACCCATCGTGATAGCCATCTTGGGGGTCTCGGCCATGTTGGGGAAGAACTTCGACTGCACCTTGCGCGAGTGGTGCGAGAGCTGCACCAAACGGGTGCGCGACTTCTCGTAGGAGCCGGGCTCGTTGAATCCGATCTGACCCTGCTCGCCGACACCGATAATCATCAGGTCGATTTTGCGCATCTTCTCGTAGGCATCGGTGTAGCGGGCGATATCCTCGGGGGGTACGTTACCGTTGATGATGTGAATATTCTCGGGCAGAATATCGACGTGGTCCAGGAACTCCTGGTGAATGCGGTAGTTGCGGCTCTGGGGGTTCTCCTTGGTGATGGGGTAGAACTCGTCGAGGCTGTATACCACCACGTTGCGGAACGAAACCTCGCCCTGCTCGTAACGCTTCATCAGCTCGCGGTAGAGACCCACGGGCGTGCGTCCGGTCGTCAAACCCAGAACAAAAGGATTGAAATCCTCGTAGAAACCATTCTGCATGTGGATTTCGTTGTGCTGACGCAACATTTGGACAATCATATTGGCCAGATAGGTTACGCCTAACTGCTCGGTCTGAAAGACCTTGGTCGGCATCTTTTCGTAGCGGTGCAACAAATCACGCGGAACATTCTTTTCAATCAGTCCGCCATCTTTCGGTAATGTGTATTTACCCTCCATAATGCTTAAACTCATTAACTTGCTGTTTCCAACAAAGGCTGTGAAAACTCCGCAAGGAGGCCTCACAGCCCTCTGTTCTTGGGCCCATAGCCCCGATCAAAGGGCTATGGGCTAAATTGCTGTTCCTGGGTCGAATTACTCGGCCAGACAGTCTACGCGGATGCAACCCAGCGAACCGTTGGGGTGCAGCACATAGGCGTACATGTAAACGCCATCCTCCGAAGCGTAGAGTGCGCAGTCGGTGTTACCACCCGTCGAAGCGGCGTTCCAACCGTAAGCGCCCTCACCCGTGGGGATAAATACTACACCTGCCTTGAAGCTCTCGAGCGTCGTTACATCGGCAAAGTACATACCGGCATCGGGAAGTGACCAGGTGAAGTAGGTGTCGCAAGCCGTCATCAGGTACTTGGCATTATTGAACTCGGCTACATCCAAGCAAACTGCACCACAGTTGCCGTTCGTTGTAACCTGAATAGCCTGAGCCGTGCCACCCTCTGCCCATACAAAGCAGTTGCTCGAGTAACCCGACATAAAGTAGGGAGCACCCTCACCCATATCGCGGTAGATTACATCACCGTTGTTGTTGTCAATCTTGTCGGTAATATCACCGGCAGCAATCTTCGACCAGTAGCCGCCATCGGCAACACCACCCGAAATGACATAGAGCAGGTGACCCGTTGTACCGGTCGACCAAGGCGAGTACATCAGCGTTACGCGAGCGTCACCGTAAACATCACCTACTACCGAGAGATCCTTACCATACTCAGCCGAATCACGAGTGATAAATACCTCCAGCGTGTCGTCGATATCCTTCATACGACCGATGCGGAAACCGGTAGCCTCAGCGAAGGTGCTGACAACGATATTACCCTCCGAGTCGGTGGTGATGGCGGCATTCAGACCGGCCAGCTCGCCCAGGTCAAGAGCCTGAACATACTCACCGGTCAGGGCATCCAGCACGGCAGGAGCCTCGCCTGCAGCAGCAACAATCACATACTTGCCCGTTACGGCAACGTGGCTGGCCGAAGCGGCGGTCAGACCCGTAATCTCCGACAGCGGCTTGGCAAACTGAACGGTCTCCGAACCGGTGCGGTAACCGTAAGCCAGCAGCTCAACCTCCTGCTTCTGCTTAACAACCAGAGCAAGCGTATAGTCGGCAGCCTTTACATAAACTACGCCCTCGCGGGTAACACCAACGTTCTGCTCTACGGTCAGGGTAACAACACCCTCGGCAACAACGGCGGTTACCCAAGCGGCCTCCGACTCAACGGTAACCTCACCCTCGAAGGTGTAGTCAACCACAACCTCGCCACCCTTGGCATCAGCCTCAACGGGAACACCGGCGCATACGGGAACCGTAACAACCGAGCTCTGGTTCTCCGAACCGAAGTAGATAACCGAAACCTCACCGCTCAGGTCGGCGCACGAAGCGTGCTCGGCAGCGGGAGCCGTTACGGTCAGAACGCCCTCCTTGTAAGCGGCCTTCCACTCGTCGGGGGTCGTAACAACGGTCTTCAGGACACCTACGGCCTCGAACTCAACGGTTGCGCTCTTGCCGAACTCAACTACCAGGTTCGTGATCTCCTTCTTGAAGTTCATGTAGAGGTCACCGCGCAGCTCGATCTCGAGGGTGTCGCCATTGAGGAATACGAATACCACCTTGTTGTTCTCGGTGTCCTCATAAACCTCCTTGAAGAGGCCGCCACCGCCACCCGAGGTGGTTACGGGGGTGCCATCCTCGAGCAGGATGCGCTCCCAGCTCTGGCCGTTGTCGTAGCTTACCTCCCAGTAGCCGGTCTCACCCTCCATCGTTACGCGCATCAGGGGAGCATCACCCTTCACGGGGAGCTTGTTGCCCTGGTCGTCGGTCAGGAATGTGGTGGTGCCGTTCTCGATAACAGCCCAGTAGTACTCGCCGTCCTCCAGTACGATGGTAACCGTGTTGCCATCCTTACCGTTCTCACCGGCCTTACCGTCGGCAATCGAGATCATCTCGCCGTTGGTGAAGTAGACCTCATAACCGGTCTCACCCTCGACAATCTTCGATACATAGACATTGTTCTGCATAGCCTCTACGAGGGTCTTTACGCCAGCAATGTCCTGGTTCAGTGCGGCTACCGTCTCCTCGAGGTCGGCAACGCGCTCCTCCAAACTACCTACACGGTTCAGAATGTCCGTGTCGTCGTACTCGCTACATGCGGTGAAAAGCAGACCGACTGCA
This sequence comes from uncultured Alistipes sp., assembly GCA_964426045.1. Classification (GTDB taxonomy): domain Bacteria; phylum Bacteroidota; class Bacteroidia; order Bacteroidales; family Rikenellaceae; genus Alistipes. The sequence continues at coordinate 5,514 of CAYRPL010000019.1, forward strand.
GCGACCAAATAGAATAATTTTTTCATAGTATGAAAGTTAAAAAGTTAGTGTTTCCTGTTGTTTTGTTTTATCCTACATATATAAATAGGTATTGACCTCCGCTCCGATCGGTCGCTACCCGTTTTGTTGGGGTATCGAACCGGTCGCCACAGACGCAAGACCATTTACGGAACAAAAATAGTAAAAGAATATCTCATTTGCAAATTTATTTTGCGTTTTTTCAAATTCTGATTAAAAAATTTAAAATGTTTCTCTTTTTTAGCCTAAAAATGAATAAAAGATTCTAAAAATGGCTGATTTCTAAAACTTTTTTTGTAACTTTGCGTCATAGCGTGACTATATGGATTCGGAAAGCGCTATTTGACGGTAAAGATGGCTAAAACGGTAGATCTGGAAAATTTGACAAGTGTCAAGAAATCTTCTCAGCTTAAGCGGGATGTCTTGCGCTGTCTGCTGCACGGAGGCGAGAATATCGCCGACCTGAGCCGCGACCTGGGCCTCAGTGTGCCCACTCTCTCGAAGGTGGTCAGCGAACTCATTGACGAGGGGCTGGTGACGAACCTCGGCAAGCAGGGTGCCACGGGAGGTCGTCGCCCGAGTGTCTACGGACTCAACGCCTCGGCCGGCTACTTTATGGGTGTCGATGTGCGCCACGATACGATCATGATGGGTATCACCAACTTCCGTGGCGATCTGATTATCTCGCAGGAGGAGGCCTTTACCATCGAAAATACACGCCAATCCTTTGACGAGCTGTGTGATATCATTCTGAAGTTTGTCGACTCGTCGCACATTCGCCGCGACAGATTGCTCTCCATCGGTATCAACATCCCGGGGCGTGTCAATCCCGAGACGGGCTACAGCTACTCCTACTTCTTCTTTGGTGAAAAACCCCTCTCGGCGGTGCTCGAGGAGCGATTGGGCTATCGGGTCTACATCGAGAACGATTCGCGCGCCATGGCCTATGGCGAGTATGTGAGCGGCGTGGGAAACAACGAGCAGGATATGATCTTCCTGAATCTGAGTTGGGGCTTCGGTATGGGTATGATTCTCGGAGGTCGTCTTCACTACGGAAAATCCGGATTCTCAGGCGAGTATGGCCACTTCCCCTTCTTCGATAACGAGATTATCTGTTCGTGCGGCAAGCGTGGCTGTCTGGAAACCGAGGTTTCGGGTCTGGCGGCCCATCGTCAGTTTGTCGAGAAGCTCCGTCAGGGCAATATCTCGATGCTCTCGAAACAATTTGAGGCGGGTGAAGCCATCACAATCAAGGATATTTTGGATGCCGTGGCCAAGGAGGATATGTTGGCTATCGAGGTGATGGAGCGTATCGGTGCGGCTCTGGGCCGTGCCATTGCCGGCCTGGTCAATATGTTCAATCCCGAGGTGGTTGTGCTGGGCGGAACTCTCTCGGAGGCAGGCGATTATCTGATGCTGCCGATCAAGGGGACGCTGAACAAATATGCCCTGAACTTCGTGTCGAAAGATACGGCCGTGAAGGTCTCTCGCTTAGGCGAGTCGGCCGGTTTGGTGGGTATCTGCGCCATCACCCGCAACCGCACCCTGGGGCTTTTTTAATTAGGAATTAGGAATTGGGAATTACTTCTCTTATTTGCAGTCATTGCGAGGAGCGTAGCGACGTGGCAATCTCTAATAAGAGGCTGAGCACAAGGCAGAAAACGAACAAAATATAGAAAAATAAAATATAGAAAAGATAGAAAAATGGAGCAAACTCAAACTAAGAAATCACCCCTGTGGTGGGTTCCGTCGGCCTACTTTGCGATGGGACTTCCGTTGATTCTTATCAACCTTGTAGCACCCCTGATGTTCAACGACTTCGGTATCTCGGATGCACAGGTGGCCTTCTGGACCTCGCTGCTGATTCTGCCCTGGTCGCTGAAGCCCTTCTGGAGCCCGCTGATGGAGATGTACCGCACCAAGAAATTCTTCGTCGTTACAACCCAGCTGGTGTCGGGTATCTCGCTGGCACTGATTGCCATGGCGCTGCCGCTGCCCAACTTCTTCCCCTATGTGGTGGCGATTATGACTGTGCTGGCCTTCAGTGGCGCGACGCATGATATTGCCCTTGACGGTGTCTACATCACCGAGCTGGATAAGACCCAGCAGGCGCAGTTTGTGGGTTGGCAGGGTGCCTTCTATAACCTGGCAAAAGTGACCGCCATGGGTGCCCTGGTCTACCTGGCCGGTATTTTGGAGAGCCGCATCGGCGTTCTCTCGGCCTGGGTGATTATCATGCTCTTATGTGCTGCCATGCTCACCTTCCTGGGCCTCTACCATTGGCGCGTGCTGCCTACGGGTGGTGCGGCTGCAGCCGAGCACGGCTCCTTCTCGGAGACCATGCGTGAAACGTGGTCGGTGATTGCGCAGTTCTTCCAGAAGAAGTATATCTGGATTTATATCGCCTGGATTGTCTTCTACCGATTTGCCGAAGGCCTTGTGATTAAGATTGTTCCGCTCTTCCTGAAGGCCGATAAGGCGGTGCAGGGCCTGGGGCTGTCGAAGGATGAAATCGGCCTCTACTACGGAACCTTTGGCGTGGTGGCCTTTATCGTGGGTTCGATTCTGGGCGGCTACTTTATCTCGTGGCGCGGTCTGAAGAGGGCGATTTTCCCCCTCTGCTGCATCTTTAACATCCCCTTCGTGGTCTATGCCCTGCTGGCTGTATATCAGCCCGAGAGCGCTTGGCTGGTCTGCGGTGCCATTGTCTTTGAGTACTTCAGCTATGGATTTGGCTTTGTGGGTCTTACACTCTTTATCATGCAGCAGGTGGCCCCGGGTAAGCACCAGATGGCACACTACGCTTTCGGTTCGGCTCTGGCCAACCTCGGTGTGATGCTTCCGGGTATGATTTCGGGTGTGATCAGCGATGCGCTGGGCTACGAAAAGTTCTTTGTTTGGGCCCTGCTGGGTACCATTCCTGCCTTCGTGCTGACCTGGCTGCTCCCCTTCACCTATCCCGACCCGCAGGAGGGAAAATAGGTCGATTTTCAATTGCTTGACAAACTTTCTAAAATATTTTTATTTTAATTTTTGGGGCTGTAAAATCGCAAATATTTGTAAACCATTGCATTATGCGGGGCTCAAAATGTAAGTGGCTTCTTAAAATAATTTAAAAGGTTTGTAAAGTGGATAATTTTATTTAAATTTGCGCAAGAACATAAACTAAATAACTGACAATATGAAAAAATTAGCCTTTTTGACCGCCTTCGTGGCATGCTTCAGCCTTGTGGCCGGCTGCACGGAGGAGACCAATCCGGAGTATGTGTTCCCGGAGCCGAAGACGACTCCGACGGCAACCATTACCCCCATCGAGAAGGGTACGGATTACCTCACCGTGCGCATCAAGTCGGTCTATGCCGATGAGTGCGCCTGGCTCTATGCCGAGGGTGAGAGCCTCTCGAAGAGCTTGGATCAGATTTTTGCCGAGGGTACCCTGGTTCAGGCCGAGGGTGGTGTCGAGGTGAAGGTTGAGGGTCTGCAGCCCGCAACGGCCTACACCTTTATCGCTGCCGCTCGCGATGCCCGCCACGGTTCGGTTTGCGCTCCCGTGACCTTCATCACCGCCAGCGACGCTCCCGAGTCGAACTACCCGAAGCGCATGAGCTTCGAGCCCTTTGAGCGCACCTTCGAGGATGGTGGTGTTGCGAAGGGTTACATCGCTCTGGCCGAGCTGAATGTGAACAAGAACCTGCGCTTCGTGCCCACGCACCTGGATCCCGCTCTGACCCCCACGGCGGCTTTCGAGCACTTCGCTACCCTCGGAATGGGTACCCCCTATGTGCTCTCGAATGCCGGTTACTTCTGGGCCGGAGCTTCGTTGAGCCTCTGCGTAACGGATGGCGAGGTGAAGTCGATTGCCACCGAGTTGGCCTATCCCACGGTCGATGGCCAGCAGATTCTGGCCTACCCCGTGCGTGCAGCCCTGGGTCAGATGGCCGATGGCACTTTCGAGGCAACGTGGGTATACTGCATCGACGGTAAGCCCTATTCGTTCCCTTCGCCCCTGGGTAACGACGAGTCGACCGAGACCTATATGCCCGCAGCTCCTACCACCGAGACCGAGGGTGCCGAGCTTTGGGAGCCCCAGCAGGCTATCGGAGGTGGCCCGATGCTGGTATACAACGGTAAGAACGTAGCCATGGAGTACTACTACCGTGAGATTATGCATACGGGAGGTACGGCCGGTCAGTCGCGTCAGCCCCGCACAGCTGTGGGTGCCACGCGCGATGGCAAGCTGATGCTGCTGGTTTGCGACGGTCGCGGTAACAACGGCTCGAATGGTCTTACGCTCAGCGAGATGGCCGACATCTTTGTCGAGTATGGTGTAGACTACGCCATCAACCTTGATGGTGGAGGTTCGTCGACCATCGTAGGTTACGACGGCCAGCTCTGCAACACCCCGAGCGACGGTGCGCAGCGCGCAGTTCCCACCGTGGTTGTTATCTCGGAGATTTAATTGCTGACACGCCTTGCGTTGCAACCTTTCCTGCCTGTTTAGACTCTGAGCGGCAGGAAAGGTTACAGCGTGAGAGCGGGTCCTCTGCTTTTTGCGGGAATACCTTAATATAATATAGCGATAACGGATAAAAACAGACGATATGAAGAAATTTCGATTTTTACAGGTGGTTGCGGTGATGGCACTTCTGCTCTCGCTGGGCAACTGCGCCATGGGCGAGAAGACGACGCAGAAACCGGTCTATATGTGGGTGGACTGCGAGGCGAACTTCGCCCGTATGAGCTCGGCCGACTCGATTGCCTTCTATACCGAGAAGATGAAGTCGATTGGCGTGACCGATATCGTGGTGGATGTGAAGTCCATCATGGGTGAGACGCTCTATGAGAGTAAGTATGCCCCCTATATGGGTGAGTTCGAGGGTACGGTGCGCCCCTTGGAGTACGACATGATGCGTCACTTTATCGACGAGGGCCACAAGCACGGTATGCGTGTACACGGCTCGCTGAACATCTTTGCCGGCGGACACAACTTCTTTGGTCGCGGCATCATCTACAACGAGCACCCCGAGTGGCAGTCGATTGTCTACCGCCCCGATGGTTCGTTGGTGCCCATCAGCGAGATTAAGACCAACTACAATGGTATGCTCAACCCCTCGAATCCCGAGGTGCGCGAGTACCAGAAGAATATCCTGGTTGAGTTTGCCACGCGCTATCCCGATGCCGACGGTATCATCTTCGACCGCCTGCGCTATGACAACGTAACTTCGGACTTCTCGGAGCTTTCGCGCCAGCAGTTTGAGGCTTGGAGCGGCCTGAAGGTCGAGAAGTTCCCCGAGGATATCCTCTCGTGGCGTGACGAGAAGAATTGGAAGCCCGAGAAGTACTTCAAGCAGTGGATCGAGTGGCGTGCCACGATTATCAAGTCGTTTGTTGAGGAGGCTCACGCTGCCATCCACGCTGCCAACCCCAATATCCTGATTGGCGACTATACGGGTGCCTGGTATCCCACCTACTATCAGCTGGGTGTGAATTGGGCCAGCACGCAGTATGACCCCTCGGAGCGCTATCCCGATTGGGCTTCGGAGAACTACTATAAGACCGGTTATGCCGAGCTGCTGGATATCTACATGACGGGCCTCTATTACACGCTCGTAACGAAGGATGAGGTCGATGCGGCTCAGGGTCGTCCGATTGTCGGTGAGCGTGGCGAGGCCGGTATGGATCCCAACGATTTGACCTACTGCTACTGCGTCGAGGGTGGTGCCGAGTTGGCACAGGCCATCACCTGTGGTGTGGTTCCCGTTGCCGGTTCGCTCTACGTAGACCAGTATAAGCAGGATGCCGAGCAGTTTGCCAAGGCCGTGCGCCAGGTGATGAAGAGCTGCGAGGGCGGTCTGATGATCTTCGATTTGGTACACATCGTTGATCGCGATTGGTGGGATCTGCTTGAGCAGAACATCAAAGCCGAAGAATAGAAATTCACAAACTTAAAACTCAATAGCTATGAAACATGTATCCCAGAGAGGAAGAGGGAGAGAGTTGTGGAGCCGTGTGCTTTCGATTCTCTGTGCTCTCTTCGTGGTTCTGAGCCCGAGTATGGCTTGGGCACAAACCACGGTAAAGGGAAAGGTTGTCGATGATGAGGGTCTTCCCGTCATCGGTGCTACGGTTCTGGTTGTAGGTACCCAGCAGGGTGCTTCGACCGACGTAGACGGTAACTTCTCCCTGCCGAATGTGAAGGCCGGCAATCAGCTGCAGATTTCGTTTATCGGTATGACGACCGAGACGGTGACTGTAACCTCTGCTACGACCTTCCTGAACATCGTTCTGAAGAGCGATTCGGAGAAGATTGACGAGGTTGTGGTCGTAGGTTACGGTGTGCAGAAGAAGGCATCGGTGACGGCCGCTATCTCGCAGATTTCGGGTGAGGAGCTCGAGAAGTCGCCCGTTGGCGGTGTAACGAACATGCTGGCCGGTCGTGTAGCCGGTGTGACGGCTGTGCAGGCTTCGGGTCAGCCCGGTGCCGATGCTTCGTCGCTGATGGTGCGTGGTCAGTCGGTGCTCTACATCGTGGATGGTGTGCCCCGTGACATCAACCAGATTGACCCCGAGGATGTCGAGTCGATTTCGGTACTGAAGGACGCCTCGGCAGCCGCTGTCTATGGTCTGGATGGTAATACGGTTATCATCGTTACCACGAAGCGCGGACAGAAGGGCGAGTCGACCATCTCGTACAAGGGCTCGTTCGGTGTGAGCTCGAATGCCAACCCCCTGGAGCTGCTCGACGGCCCGGGTTACGCCTATTGGTATAACCGCGCGCTGGAGCTCGATGGCAAGACCCCGATCTTCACGGCCGATATCGTGCAGAAGATGATCAACGGTGAGGATGGTTGGGGCAACACCAATTGGTACGACAAGGTATTCGATATCGGTACCACGATGTCGCACACCATCTCGGCCAACGGCGGTAACGACAAGATGAACTACTTTGCCTCGATTGGTATGTTCGACCAGAAGGGTAACGTGGATCGATTCAACTTCCGTCGTTACACGGCTCGTACAAACCTCTCGGCCAAGATTGCCAACAATCTGACCTTAGAGGTGGGTATCGCAGGTCGTATCCAGGAGCAGGACCAGCCGACCTTCTCGGCCGATCCCAACGGCTTCCACAATATCCCGATGCAGGCGATGCGTGTTCACCCCTATGTGCCTGAAACGGTTATGATTGACGGTGTGGAGTACCACACGGCAACCAAGGATGCCAACGACTGGGATAACCCGCTTGCCGCCATGTATGAGTCCGGAACGAATAAGAGTCGCGGCATCTATATCCAGCCGAACATCTCGCTGCGCTGGGATGTGCCCTGGGTGAAGGGTCTGTCGGCCAAGTTCTTCGCTTCGTATGATATGACCTTCCAGCACACCAAGGCTCTTGCCACCTCTTATGACCGTGCCGGTGCGGAGTTCGTATACGATGACAACGGCTACATTTCGGATATCAAGTACGGCGTAGTCAGTGAGGTGAATGGTGTTACCGCACCGAACTCGCTGCAGGAGACCTCCTCTTACAGCTACTACGGTATTACGCAGACCTCGCTCTCGTATGACAATACCTTCGGTAAGCACCGCGTAGCTGCGCTGGCACTGTTGGAGACGCGCGACTATACGAGCAACAACCACTGGGGTCGTATGTACAACCTGTTGTTCGAGAACCTGCCGGAGCTGAGCTTCGGTGATGAGTCGAGCGATAAGCGTATGGCTGGTGGTGGCAGTGGTAAGACCCGACAGGTCGGCTTCGTGGCTCGTCTGAACTATGACTACGACGATCGTATCTACATCGAGCTTTCGGGCCGTTACGATGGTACCTACCTCTTCTCGGGTATGAATGGTTCGCGCTGGGGCTTCTTCCCCGCCGGTTCGGCCGGATGGCGTATCTCGGAGGAGGAGTGGTTCGACGCTTCGTGGGTTGATAACCTCAAGCTGCGTGTCGGTGCCGGTTTGACGGGTACCTCGGCCATCTCGGCTTACCAGTACCTCAGTACGATGTCGCCTTCGAGTGGTAACTCGGTAGTTATCGGCGGCCTGGGCCAGCAGAGCATCTACACCTCGGCTGTTGCCAACCCCGATATTACCTGGGAGAAGAACCTGAACTACAACATCGGTGTCGATGCCACGTTCTGGAACGGCTTGCTGGGTGTTGAGGCCGACTTCTTCTATACCTATAAGTACGATATGCTCTCGTCGGCTTCGGGTTCCTATCCTCCCTCGGTGGGTGGTTACTATCCGGCCTTTGAGAACAAGAATAAGCAGGATATCCGCGGTTTCGACTTTACGCTTTCGCACTACAACCGCAAGGGTGACTTCAGCTACAACGTGAAGTTCATGGGTTCGTATGCCTACCGCCGCTGGTTGCTCTACGCCGGTGATGCCGCCAATGCTCCCGACTACCAGAAGCTGACCGGTAAGGAGGTAGGTTCGGTAATCGGTTTCATCTCGCAGGGTCTGTTCCAGAGCCAGGAGGAGATCGAGGCTTCGCCTACGATGATTGGTAAGGAGGTTCGCGTGGGTGATATCAAGTATGTGGACCGCAACGGTGACGGTAAGATTTCGTATGAGCAGGACCGTGGTTATGTAGGTTCCTCGGTTTATCCGAAGTTTACGGCCGGTCTCAGCTTCGGTTTGGAGTGGAAGGGTATCGACTTCAACTTCCTGTTGCAGGGTGCCGTAGGTTCGACCATCGCTCTGACGGGTGTATATGCCGATTCCTCTATCATGGACAATACCGCGATGACCAAGCCCTTCTATCACGGAGGTAACTCGCCCTTGTACCTGGTTGAGGATTCGTGGACGCCCGAGAACCCCGGTGCTTACTTCCCGCGTCTGTCGCTGGAGTCGAACTCGAACAACGCCCACTCGTCGACCCATTGGTATCGTCCGGGTGACTACCTGCGTCTGAAGACCGCTCAGTTGGGTTATACGCTGCCTTCGAAGTGGATGAGCAAGGCAGGTATCAAGAAGCTGCGCGTATACGTCGAGGGCTCAAACCTCTTCACGTTGAGTCATGTGAGCAAGTATAACATCGACCCCGAGCAGCCGAGCGTGAACAACGGTTACTACCCGCAGCAGCGCATTATTTCGGTAGGTCTGAACATTACGCTCTAATCCGAAAACTATGAAAACTATGAAAACGAGATTTTTAACCCTGTTTATGTCGTTCCTGGCTCTCGGATTGATGAGTTGTAACGACTACCTGGAGCTCACACCGACCGACCGTATCTCGGATAAGTCGGCCTGGGAGTCCCAGGCAGCAACAGACTTGTATGTCAATAACTTTTACGAGTACTTGTCTATCTACGGACAGTTTGGCAGTGCCCAATTTAACGGTAACCTTACCGAGGGTCTGACCGAGACCTTCAAGTACGGAAGCCCCATCACAGGCTCACGCGCCGGTGATAGCAATGACTATGTATTCACCCCCGAGCGCCTCACAAGTGCCGGTTCGTTGCTCGATTGCTGGTCGGCAACCTACGAGCGTGTTCGCCGCATCAACGAGTTCCTCTCGGCCATGCAGAAGTACTCGACCTACTCGCCCGAGGTGAATGTGCTTTACGAGGCTCAGGCTCGCTTCTTCCGTGCCTTCCTCTACTTCCAGCTGGCCAAGCGTCACGGCGGTCAGATTATCATCTTCCGCTCGTTGGAGGAGACCGTAAAGAATACCCCGCTGACGGCTGCTGAAGATACCTGGCAGTTCATCTACGATGAGTTGACCTTTGCGGCCCAGAACCTGCCCGAAGAGTGGAATGCTCAGAATTCGGGTCGTGTAACCAAGGGTGCCGCCTATGCCATGCTCTCGCGTGCGATGCTCTATGCCGAGCGTTGGAGCGATGCCAAGGCTGCTGCCGAGGAGGTGCTCAAGTTGGGCTATTCGCTGGCTCCCACCTATGCCGAGGGTTTTGCCGGTGGCAACTCGGAGTCGATTTTGGAGTTCAACTACCTGGTAACGGGCCCCAACCACTATTGGGATCGCTATATGTGTATGTACAACGAGTTCACGTTGGGTGGTGGTGCCTCGCCTACGCAGGAGATGGTCGAGAGCTACGAGGACAAGCAGGGTAACAAGGTCGATTGGTCGAAGTGGCATACGAGCGACGGTACGACCGAGTATCCTCCCTACGAGCAGCTCGAGCCCCGCTTCGCCGCTACGATTCTCTACAACGGTGCCATGTGGCAGGAGAATGAGCTGGAGTGCTGCGTAGAGGGTACCTACGGAACCTATGTGGATTATGGCCAGGAGCCCTATCCCTATGGCAAGACCGTAACGGGTTACTATATGCGCAAGTTCCGTCAGGAGGCGAATACCGCTCTGGATAATATCGCCTCGACGGCTCCCTGGATTGAGATTCGTCTGGCCGAGGTGATTCTGAACCTGGCCGAGGCCGAGATGCGCCTGGGTAACGACGGCGCAGCGATGGAGCAGATTGCCAAGATTCGCAGCCGTGTAGGTCTTCCTACCGACCTCTCGCTCACGGGCGACGAGTGCTTCGAGGCGCTGCGTCACGAGCGTAAGATTGAGCTTGCTTACGAGGGTCACCAGTGGTGGGATATGCGCCGCTGGGCTCTTTCGGAGGAGGCCTATTCGGGCTATCGCGTACACGGTCTGAAGATTACGAAGGAGGGTTCGGGCTATCGTTATCTGTATGTAGATTGCGACGGTCAGGATCGTAAGTTCCTCAATCGTATGTATCGTCTGCCGATTCCCGATGCCGAGTTGCAGAACAACAGCACCATCGAGCAGTTCCCCGAGTGGAATTTCTAATGAATTACGACTATGAAAAAGAGTATATTTTGGACAATTCTGGCCGCTGTGCTCTCGCTCACGGCGTGCCACGAGCCGGAGGAGCTCCTTCCGGCACTTGCCAACAAGGGTATCAATAACCTGACGGTCTATCCCACCTGGGAGGGCTATCACACGGCCGACAATACCGGTTTCCCCAGCGAAATCGACTACGAGAAGCGCGTGATTACCATCCAGGTTCCCTACACCTTGCCCGTTGAGTCGGACAATGTGCAGAAGCTGGAGGACTATACGAAGGTTTGGGCTCTGTTCAACCTCGACGATAATGCCACCCTCGAGCCGGCGCTTGTCAATATGGATTTGACCCAGACCTATAAGGTGACCCTGACCGACCAGATGAAGCAGAAGAGCGTTTGGACCATCAAGGCCCGCCTGACCAAGAGCAATGCCTGCGATATCGAGAGCTTCTCGATTCCTTCGCTTGGCCTCGAGGCCATCATCGACAAGGCCGGAGCCACGGCGTCGCTCATCTACTTCCAGAATTTGGAGAACATCTTCGGCGAGGTGACTGTTTCGCCCCACGCCACGATCGTTCCCGATCCCTCGAAGACCGCCTTCTGGTGCTCGCCCGATAGCCCCAAGAAGTTTACGGTGATTGCTCAGGATGGCGTAACGAAGCGCGACTGGTACCTCCAGCAGACCGAACCCGCCCGCTTTGACGGTGGTGGTGTTCGCCCGGGTAGTGGAAATATTCTCTGGCTGAAGAAACTCTCGGCGCTGGGTGTTCCCGTGCTCGATATGACGACCGGTATCGCTGCTACGGATAACAACCTGATTATCCACACGCGCGGTGAGAATCCTATCGTGGTGGATGCCAAGTCGGGTGATCCCGTGGGAAGCGTAGACCTCGGTTCGATTAAGGGTGCCACCTCGAGCTACTACATGACCTCGGACCACAAGGGTCACCTGATGGTCAATAAC